>JAGVCB010000101.1 GCA_020059445.1 Polynucleobacter sp.
CATGTTAGTTTCTTTATCATCATTTGCAGGTGGTCACGGTGGTGGCAAGATGGATGATAAGAAAGTGGACTGCACAAAGAAAGAAAATGCTAATAACCCAGCTTGTAAAAAGAAGTAATTGCTTATTTCAAATTAAAACCCCCAATTTGGGGGTTTTTTTATTTATAAATTTAAGTTGAATCCTAATAAATTAGAGCTTTACCAATCATGATTCACTGATCCATAAAAACAAATGCTTTGCTTACCAGCACTCGTTTCGTCTTTACATACTCGATTTATTGTTGACAATATTAACTGTCTACAGAATCTGGAAAATACTTAAGAACTCAGTTCGAAGCGTACTTTAAAAAGTTTTCTCGGTGCCGCCTGTAAAACAGGAGTCCTTCTTTGCGACTCTCTACTGTGGCACCTTGCTCAATCATTCTATCCCACAAATTCCAGTCCTCTTGGGGGTATTTACCATTCACACATTTCTTTTTATAACCAATCTTTTTCCCAAAGGAGGTTCGGTACATCATTGAGCCATGATGCAAACCTTGACGATCCCAATAAAAATCACCCTGATGAGGGATTGTTTCTCCTGGAACTCTGGTAAGAATTTCTTCTTTTAATTCGCCAGTAACGATGATGTCATATGTGACGATATCTGACTTGGCACTTGAGAGAAGATCAATGGTGTCAGAGCGTAACCAGTTATCAGCGCCGATAAAAAGGACGTACTCTGTATCGACCATTGTGAGCATGTCTTGAAAGTTATCCACCACACCAAGATTTGTTGGTCGGAATACATATTCAATGCCTGGATATAGTTCTGGGAGGTGACCGCAATCAAAGCCGCCATCATCCACAAATAAAATTCTTTCTGGAGATAAGGACTGTGATAACAAGGACTCAATACAGTGAGCGGCAAGATGACCGTATTTATAAGAGGAAATAACAACTGTAATCATATGAAGGGCATTAGAGCACAAATCTGTTAAATTTTTATGATCCCCATTACGTTAAATAACCCTCATTAGTAGACTCAATTATTAAAAGAAAATTTAGAGATATTGAAATAAAGGGGCGTTAAATTTATAGCAGTCATCACATCTTGAACCATATAATCAGGGTGTGAGCGTAAAACCACCTGATCATCTGCAATACCAGTCTCAAACCAGCACCACTCTTTTGAAAGAGTGGTTGATTGAGTCAAATGAGCTCACCCGGAATATTCTGATCAATCTCAAGCCCGGTCAGGAGCTGGTACCAATCTTAGAGGTGGTTAATCCTCCCCATTGGGAGTTTGGTCACCTCACATGGTTTCATGAGTTTTGGGTGCATCGCAAGGGTCAAGCATTCAATCCATCTTTACTTGATCAATCCGATTATCTTTTTAATTCATCAGATATCGCACACTCAGATCGTTGGACGATTGAGATGCCATCCATCGAGCGTTTGCTTCAATATAACCTTGAGATATTTCAGAAAACACTTGAACTACTAGAAGGGGTTGTTGATGCAGAGACTGAATACTTTATTCAGTTATCGATCTTTCATCAGGACATGCACAACGAGGCTTTTGCTTATATGTGGCAAACCTTGGGTTACAAGGCACCGTTTCAAAGTTTTGAAAGCTTAGCTCCACAAAAAAGCCTAGGCTTGAAGTACATTGAAATGCCCAAGCAATCATTCGAGGCGGGTTCAGATCGGAGTGGTGGTTTCATATTCGACAATGAAAAATGGGCGCACATGGTCGAGCTCAATGAGTTTGAAATTGCAAATCGCGCTGTTACTAATGGTGAGTATCTCGAGTTTGTTGAATCGAGTAAAAATGACTCAAGCAACAGTCATACTCAGGCTCCTCAATATTGGAAAAAAGAGGGTGGTGATTGGTATCAGCGCTACTTTGATGAGTGGCAAGCACTTTCTATGGATGAGCCTGTGCGCCATGTGTCTTATTTGGATGCAAAAAGATATTGTGATTGGCGGGAACTGCGATTACCGACTGAACATGAGTTATCGGTATTGATGAGTCAAGATGTCAGTCAATGGCAGGCATCTAATTTATGGGAATGGACATCCAGTCCATTCATGCCTTTCTCAGGTTTTTCTCCAGACCCATACATTGATTATTCCAAACCTTGGTTTGATGGCAATTATCAGGTCTTGAAGGGTTGGAGTGCTTACACTCCCAAGCGCTTGAGGCGCAATGCTTTTCGTAACTTTTATGCGCCTCATCGCTATGACCATTTTGGTGGCTTTCGCACGTGTTTGCTCTAAATTGAGTAAGCTACGTTATTCCTGATTTTTTCAGTTTTTTCATCTTTTTTTACCGAGTTTTTATGTCTTATAACGGTCGTCTCACTTCTCTTTCTCATGGCGGTGGTTGTGGTTGCAAAATTGCACCAGGTGTTTTGAGCGATATCCTCAAGGCGTCACCTATCAGGAACATTCCGGCCGCTTTGCTGGCTGGCTCAGATAACAATGAAGATGCGGCTGTGTATCAAATTAATGAAAACCAAGCCATCGTTGCCACGACTGATTTTTTCATGCCCATCGTGGATGACCCATTCGAGTTTGGTCGTATTGCTGCAACTAATGCCATATCTGATATTTATGCGATGGGTGCGCAACCATTGTTTGCTTTGGCTTTGCTTGGCATGCCCATCAATGTCTTGCCGATGGAAGTCATTCAGCAGATCACAGCCGGTGGTGAATCAGTTTGTGCTGATGCCGGCATCATGATTGCAGGTGGTCACTCGATTGATACGGTTGAACCTATTTATGGATTGGTAGCAATTGGGGTGGTTGATCCTAAAAAACTCAAGCGAAACAATGGTGCTAAAGCAGGCGATAGTATTATTTTAAGCAAGCCATTAGGTGTGGGTATTCTTTCAGCGGCATTGAAAAAAGAGCAATTGTCTGAGTCTGGTTATCGTGAAATGATTGCTTTAACAACCAAGCTCAATAAGCCTGGTGTTGAATTAGCACAATTAGAAGGTGTGCATGCTTTAACCGATGTCACAGGGTTTGGTTTGGCTGGACATTTACTTGAACTGGCCCGCGGCGCTAAGTTAGAAGCTAAATTAGATTGGAACAACATTCCGGTTGTTGAAGAAGCAGTTCAGTTGGTACAAAAAGATATTTATACCGGTGCTTCAACACGTAATTGGATGGGTTACGGCAATGAGGTTAAGTTGGCTCAGAATATATCTTTATGGCAGCAGAATTTACTCACTGACCCGCAGACCAGTGGTGGTTTATTGATTTCTTGTGCTCCAGAAGCGGAGGCTGAAGTTTTAGCTATTTTGCAATCAGGCGGTTTTATGAAAGCTCAGAAAATCGGACAATTCACTGAAGGCGCTGGATTGTCGGTTGCTTAAAAAATGAATAAGTCACTCATTGATGAAATAACCACTGGCCTTCAATCAGATAAGCCTTTTATTTCGCCAAAATATTTTTATGATGAGCTTGGCTCAAGACTCTTTGAGGCTATCACCCTTTTAGATGAGTACTATCCAACCAGGGTAGAAAAATCAATCATGAAGATGTATGAGCAACAAATAGCCTCTGCTGTTGGGGCTTGTGATGTTTTATTGGATTTAGGTGCGGGTAATTGCGCCAAAGCCAGCGAGCTATTCAATTCAGTGAATCCCAAGCAATACCTCGCGCTCGATATTTCTAAAGATTTTTTAGAGCTGGCCATTGCTGAATTAAAAAAGAAATTCCCTCAAATTGAAATGACCGCTCAGGTCTGTGATTTAAGTCAGCCACTCAGTTTTCCAGAATTAGCTGGCAAGAAGAAAACCTTTTTTTATCCTGGATCTTCAATAGGTAACTTCAATCCCGATCAGGTCAGTAGCTTCTTCAGAAACATTGCCACGATTTGTGATGGCTCGGGTGGCTTATTGATTGGTGTTGATTTGGTCAAAGGTAAGGACGTCCTGCAAAAAGCCTACGATGATTCTTTGGGTGTAACAGCAGCATTTAATTTAAATGTGCTGAAGCACTTGAATCGCATCATTGGAAGCGATTTTGATGTAGTGGACTGGGAGCACTTTGCCGTCTTCAATCAAGAGGATTCTCGGATCGAAATGCATCTACGAGCCAAGCGCGATGTTTCTGTTACCTGGCCATCTCATTCGAAGCATTTCAAAGCCGGCGAAATGATCCACACAGAAAATAGTTATAAATACACTAAAGCTTCATTCTCTGATTTATTGATCAAGGCAGGCTTTCGCGATGTCCAGCCTTGGACAGACCCCAAAGACTTGTTCATGGTTTGCTACGCCAAGGCTTGAGCTTCTCCTAATCAAGCTATGATCAAGACTGAATTCCAACAGCGTTTTATTTGATTAAACGTTTTAAGAGCGCTTTGATTGAATTCAATTCAAATTCTGGCTGAACGTAATGTTTTCTTTTTTTTATGTGCGCTTCTAGAGACTTATAAAAAGAAGGTTCGAGCTCTGCTTTTTGTAAAGCTAGTGCCAGAGCCTTGGCATCCCCAACTGGGTAGTAGCCAGGATAGTCATCTCCAAGCAAGCCACGATTACCCGGAATGTCTGATGCAATGACGGGTACCCCAATGGCAATGGCCTCTGTTACAACGTGGGCACCGCCTTCCATGAGGCTTGTTATCACCATCATATGACTGCGAGAGAGTTGTTGCAGTGTCTCAGCATGACTCAGTTCATCAAGCCACTGATAATTCTTGAGTTCTTTGTTGTATGCCTTTGCTAGGCTTTTCATCTCTGGGCTCATGGCCTTGCCCAAATGTAAAACTTGGATCTTGCTTTCTGGTTTGAGATATTTCAGACTTTCTGGTGTGCAAAAGGGATCTTTCTCTGCTCTTAGATGCCCAATCACGCTGATTAAAAAACTCTTCTTCAAAAGAGCTTTGCGTTTAACTGAGTTTGTCGATTGATAAATGACATGAGTTTTACTCTGCAAATTTTTTGGAATCATCGCTAATGCTGCAGATTGCAAAATAACGATGGCATCAGCCATTTCCATTGATTTCAGAACTTCAGGATGCTCTGGCATATCTCGGTACAAATCAGTACCAGTCATCATGAGAATGATGGGCCGATTAGGGTAAAGCTCTCGAAACTTAATAATTGATGCATAGCTTCTATAGGCGTGCAGAGCAATCAATACATCTGTGTTCTTCCCTGTCCAGCAAGTCGATATTTCAGCTTGATGACCCAATTTTTTCAGAAAGCCCTGCCAACGCAATGCCGTGATGCGATTGCCGTGCAGACTTCCTGCTGGTGCAGGAGTAACGATTTCTATTGTCATCAGTGAGTGATATTTATCTTGGACATAAAAACATTAAAAAATTAACGAACCATTTTAACAATGGGTTTATTAAGCGATCAGTGGCCATATAAAACCACAAAAAATAAGGGTAAACACTTAAAAACTGACATATCTTGCATAAAATCCAGTTTTATAAGGATTTCCTATTTTTTCCATGTTATCCTGAGCGAACGTAAATTGTCATAGACAAAGTTATGTTTTGTTTTACCTGAAGTATCGAACACAGTTACTTTATAAATTGAATGGAGAAGTAAATGATTACTCTAAAAAACGTTTCAGTCAGATGTAAATCTGTCCTAGGCTTAATCACCCTAGGCCTAGTTTCATCACCTGCTTTTGCAGAAACTCTGGTCCTCAAGTCAACTGACTTCGTTGGAATCTCCTTCTGGTTGATTTCAATGGCACTTGTTGCTTCAACAGCGTTTTTCTTCTTGGAGAGAGACCGTGTTAGCCCTAAGTGGAAGACTTCACTAACTGTTTCTGGTTTGGTTACATTGATTGCAGCCGTGCATTATTTCTACATGCGCGATGTTTGGGTTGCAACTGGTGCATCACCAACCGTTTTCCGTTATATCGACTGGTTAATCACAGTACCGCTATTGATGATTGAGTTCTACTTGATCCTTCAAGCAATTGCTAAAGTGCCAGTTGGCGTGTTTTGGCGTTTGATGATTGGTACATTGGTCATGTTGGTTGGTGGATACCTAGGCGAAGCTGGATACATGGCTGTATGGCCTGCATTCATCATCGGTATGATTGGTTGGGCTTACATCCTTTGGGAAATCTTCGCTGGCGAAGCTAGCAAGATTAATGCACAACAAGCACCAGCAAATGTGCAGTCAGCATTTAACTTAATGCGTTGGATTGTGACAATTGGTTGGGCAATCTACCCAATTGGCTATTTCTTCGGCTATCTAACAGGAGCTTCTCCAGAAGCCAGTTCAAATGCATTGAATATCATTTACAACCTTGCTGATGTTTTAAACAAGATTGCATTTGGTGTGATCATTTGGTCGGTCGCTGTGTCTGAAAGCGAAAAGAAGTCTTAATAGTTAATTAGATTGAATTATTCGGGCACATCCTTCGATTGCTTAACAACAATTAAATGATGTGCTCGAATTCTTTTGAAATTATTCAATGAAAGCTCAAACATTTAATAAATTATCTGAACCACCAAGAGGTTTAGATCTATCTATTGACGAGTTAACTTGTCAAGTGGATGCGTTTATTAACGAGCACATATTCGGTAATGCAACCGAATCATCACAAATTAATAACTTAGCGCTTCAGGCTGCTAAGTACCATTTAGACGTACCAGGTCAAAAAGCTAGAATGAGGCTTTGCCTGCGTGCATGTTTAGAATTGAATGTTGAGCATGACGATATGCTCATCATCTCAGCAGTATCAGAATTACTGCATAATGCA
>JAGVCB010000176.1 GCA_020059445.1 Polynucleobacter sp.
CATTCATCTTCTGCGGTGTGCTGTGCAATGTGAAAAGCTGCTTTAACACTGGCCCTGAGAGATTCTTTTGAAAAGTCACTCGTGCCAGCATTGCCACGTCTTTGGCCGATGAATACCGTGACGCCAGCTTGTTTATCCAAATTTTGCTCGATGGTTTCGATATTGCCTTTGCGAACCGAGACCGATAAGCCACTACCCTCAGAAAGCTCAGCGGCGGCATCTGTTGCCCCCAAAGCCTTGGCTTCAGCCAATAAATATGAGACTAATTCTTGTAATTGTGCGGGTGAATGTGAAAACATTCCGCAATCATAGCTAGAATTGACGTATGAGTGCAAAAAATACCAATATTAAAAACACAAAACGCCAACATCCAGATGAAATTTGGATTGGCTTGATTTCAATTTCAGACCGCGCCAGCAGCGGGGTTTATCAAGACGAAGGCATTCCAGCCCTTGAATCTTGGTTTGCCAAAGCCTTGACCTCCCCTTGGCACATGGAATCTCGTTTGATTCCTGATGAAAAAGAATTGATTTCCAAAACCATCACAGAACTGGTGGATGAGGTTGGTTGCGACTTGGTTTTAACCACTGGAGGCACAGGGCCTTCCAGAAGAGATGTGACGCCCGAGGCAACGCTGGCTGTTGCCAGTAGAGAGATGCCAGGCTTTGCTGAGCAAATGCGCCAAATCAGCCTTAAATTCGTTCCTACGGCCATTTTATCCAGGCAGGTTGCCGCCCTTCGAGAAATCGAGAATCATGCAGCTTTGATCATCAATCTACCGGGACAACCCAAAGCCATTCAAGAAACCCTAGAAGGCTTGAAAGATGATGATGGCAAATCAATTGTTCCGGGTATTTTTGCCGCTGTACCCTACTGCATTGATTTGATCGGCGGTCCTTATGTAGAGACCAATGAAACCGTGATCAAAGCATTCCGCCCTAAATCGGCTATCAGAGCAAAATAATTTAACTCAGTAACTTAGTTTGAATTGGCTTGAACTTTTTATCTCAAGCCAAGATACAAGCCGATAGGCACAAAGATCATTGCGGACAAGTTGCCAAGTAAAACAATCGAGGCAACTAGTTCAGGATCTTGTTTGTTGCGATCAGCCACCAAGAAGTTCAAAACTGCTGGCGGCAAACTCGCAAACACAAATAGAAGACCTTTTTGAAGATCGGTCATCTCAACAAATGGTGCAATGATCAAGGCAACCGTCAGTCCCACAATCGGGCAAATCGCTGCACCTAAAAATCCTTCTCGCCAATGTTTTAAATTGGCATCTTTCATGCGCACACCCAAAGAGAACAACATCAAAGGCACGGTCGCATCACCCAATAACTTGATGGATTGGTACAGAGGCTCTGGCAAAGAGTAAAGGTGCTTGGTGCTTGAGAGGAAAACACCCAATATGGTGGCAATCACCATCGGATTAGCAAAAACACCTTTGACTGAAGCTTTTGGATTGACCAGCTTGACCCCGAGGGTGAAGTGCATCAAGTTAGAGATCGCAAACAATGCCACAGCAGGAGCAAGGCCTGCACTGCCAAAAGCAAATACTGCCAAAGGCAAACCCATATTGCCGCAGTTATTGAACATCATCGGAGGCACAAATGTTTTAGGGTCCATGCCTGAGATCTTGGCAATCGGCCAAGCCAAAATACCTGAGCCCAAAACCACAGCAACGCCACACAGCAATAAACTCCACTGATCAAGTAATTCAAAGTCTTTGCTCACGAATGCAGAAACCACCAGCAGTGGTGCAATCACATCCAGAGTTGCACGATTGATCCCTGACATATCAGGGTGAGCTTTGCGGCCGTACAACCAACCCACCAAAATGATCAACACCACCGGCGTGATGATGGCAGCGATTCGAATAAACATATTGGCGTCTTGAGAAAGCATATTTTTCTTTTATCGAGTATTTTTAAATTACTTGTTCTAAGTTATTTAAATTGATTACTTATCTATGTGCTTAGTTACCCTCAACGATTGGCTCATCACCAACGGTTGGAATAAATAGTTTTTCTCTGTAATAGCGTAACTCTTCTACTGATTCAATGATGTCAGCCAAAGCAGTGTGTGCTTGTTGCTTTGAAAAACCCTTGGCAATTTCAGGTTGCCAACGTTTGCATAATTCTTTGATGGTTGAAACATCAATATTTCGATAATGAAAGTAAGCTTCTAGCTTAGGCATGTAACGATTCATGAAGCGGCGATCTTGATGAATGGTATTACCGCACATCGGAGAAATACTTGATTTCACATGCTGCTTTAAAAAAGCCAAACATGCTGCTTCAACGTATGCCTCAGTCAAAGTAGACGCCTTAACTTTATCAATCAAACCAGATTTGCCGTGCGTGCCTTTATTCCAAGCATCCATGCGATCTAACACAGCATCTTCTTGATGAACCACTAGAACAGGTCCTTCAGCAACAATATTTAAATCCCCATCCGTCACGATCATCGCAATTTCTAAAATACGGTCTGTTTCTGGCAAAAGACCCGACATCTCCATATCTACCCATACCAAGCGATCGTTTTTTCTGGTTGTGCTCATGTGTATTTACTGATTCCTGTTATTTGTACTGCTTATTTGTACTGCTGATTTTTACTGTCAATCATTTGATTTTATTGAGTTTCGTGAGATTTCATATAAAACGAGTATTTCCCTCAATAAATCAATATTTTGGTGATTATTACACCTGAAGGCCCTTTGTCCTATTTTAAAAATTCAATCAATTCATTGAGTCAGGAACTCAGGACATTCACCTCAAAGCTAATGGTCAATTTTGTTCTCTATGTTTTAATTTGCCCAACCAAATACCAAGCAATTTCATGAAAATCAATTACTTCAAAGCTGTTTGTCTTTTTATATGCGCCAGCGTTTCAGGATCAATTCACGCTCAAACTCAAAGTAGCACCAACCCGATTGCGCCAATCACCAATGAGTGGAAATTTTCTCTAACACCTTATGCATGGTTACCAGGCATCAGCACTGAAGC
>JAGVCB010000135.1 GCA_020059445.1 Polynucleobacter sp.
GATCCTGAGCCTTCAATCATGTAACAGGCCAAAGTCCATGGGCTTCCTGAGAAACCTATCAACGGAACTCTTTGTTGACCATTTTGAGTGAGTGCCTTTCTAATTTCAGATACGGCATCAAACACATACTTCAATTGATCAAGATCGGCAGGCCTTAAATTATTAACGGCCTGCTCATCTCTTAATGGACGACTGAATCTTGGTCCTTCGCCTGCCTCAAAACTCAAACCCAATCCCATTGCATCAGGAATGGTCAGAATGTCTGAAAACAGAATCGCAGCATCCAATGGATATCGATCCAATGGTTGCAAAGTAACTTCTGTTGCTAGCTGGGGGTTTTTCGCAAGCGCTAAAAAACTTCCTGCTTTAGCTCTTGTTGCGTTGTATTCAGGTAAATAACGTCCTGCCTGGCGCATTAGCCACAGAGGTGTTCTATCTGTGGGCTGCTTAAGACATGCGCGCAGGAAGCGATCGTTAATTAAAGTCAATTATCTTTTCTGACGTAACTTTGCAATTGCTGCAAGTTGTGCTGCTGCCATTGCAAACTCTGATTGAGCATGTGCGAAATCAATATCTGTACTGCGATTTTGCATGGCTTCTTCAGCTGCTTTTTTGGCTTCTAATGCTTTAGCTTCGTCAAGATCATGACCGCGAATAGCAGTATCGGCAAGCACAGTTACTTTATTTGGCTGAACTTCAAGAATACCGCCGGCCACGAATACAAACTCTTCTTCGCCATCAGCTTTTTCAATACGAACTGCGCCTGGTCGAATTCTTGTGATGAGAGGGGTATGTCCCGGAAGAATACCCAACTCGCCACTTTCGCCTGGCAAAGCAATGAACTTTGCTTCACCAGCGAAAATTGACTGCTCAGCGCTAACTACATCAACATGGATGCTAGACATTTAAGTTCCTTGGTTTACTGCAACTTCTTAGCTTTTTCGATGGCTTCATCAATGCCGCCAACCATATAGAATGCCTGCTCTGGCAAATGGTCAAGCTCACCGTCAACAATCATCTTGAAGCCGCGGATAGTTTCTTTCAGTGGAACATACTTACCAGGTGAACCTGTAAATACTTCCGCCACGTGGAATGGCTGTGACAAGAAACGCTGAATCTTACGAGCGCGTGCAACAGCTTGCTTGTCTTCTGGTGACAATTCGTCCATACCCAAAATCGCAATAATGTCGCGCAACTCTTTATAACGTTGCAATGTTGTTTGTACACCGCGAGCAACTGCATAGTGCTCTTCGCCAACAACTTGTGGATCCAACTGACGGCTTGTTGAGTCAAGAGGGTCAACCGCTGGGTAAATACCCAAAGCAGCGATGTCACGTGACAAAACAACGGTTGAGTCTAAGTGCAAGAATGTTGTAGCTGGTGATGGGTCTGTTAAGTCATCGGCAGGAACGTAAACGGCCTGAATCGATGTAATAGAACCAGTCTTTGTTGAAGTAATACGCTCTTGTAAACGGCCCATTTCTTCAGCCAATGTTGGCTGATAACCCACGGCTGATGGCATACGACCTAATAAAGCAGATACTTCTGTACCGGCCAATGTGTAACGGTAGATATTATCAACGAAGAACAAAATGTCACGGCCTTCGTCACGGAAACGCTCAGCCATTGTCAAACCAGTCAAAGCAACACGTAAACGGTTACCAGGTGGCTCGTTCATCTGACCGAAAACCATCGCAACTTTATCAAGAACGTTAGAGTCCTTCATCTCGTGGTAGAAGTCATTACCTTCACGAGTACGCTCACCAACACCTGCGAACACTGACAAACCTGAGTGTTGCTTAGCGATGTTGTTAATCAACTCCATCATGTTAACTGTCTTACCTACACCAGCACCACCGAACAAACCAACTTTACCGCCTTTTGCAAACGGGCAAACCAAGTCAATAACTTTGATGCCTGTTTCAAGTAGGTCAACTGATGGTGATAGCTCATCAAACTTTGGTGCCAATTGGTGAATCGCGCGACGCTCTTCTGTGCCGATTGGACCAGCTTGGTCGATTGGGCGACCCAATACGTCCATGATGCGACCCAATGTTGCTGGGCCTACAGGCACTGAAATTCCCTTGCCTGTATTTTTAACACCCATGCCGCGACGCAAGCCATCGCTTGAGCCCATGGCAATAGCACGAACAACGCCATCACCCAATTGTTGTTGCACTTCAAAGGTCAAACCTTTTTCTGCAAAAGATGCCTCACTGCTCTCTTCCAAGATCAATGCGTCATAAATTTTTGGCATTTTGTCACGTGGGAACTGAATGTCCACCACCGCGCCAATACACTGAACGATATTTCCGTTGCTCATCGTAGTTCTCCGATCACTAATTTTTTACAATACTTTCGTTATCAAACTGCCGCAGCGCCGCCGACGATCTCGGACAACTCTTTGGTAATGGCTGCTTGACGTGTTTTGTTGTAAACCAACTGCAATTCACCAATCACGTTTTTCGCGTTATCAGAAGCAGCCTTCATGGCAACCATACGAGCAGATTGCTCAGATGCCATATTTTCTGCAACTGCTTGGTAAATCAACGCTTCAACGTAACGTTTCAACAATTCATCCACCACTGATTGTGGGTCTGGTTCATACAAATAATCCCAACCATACTCACGAGCTTCATCAGTCGTTTGTGTTAATTTTTCACTTGAAAGAGGCAGTAATTTTTCAACCACTGGCTCTTGCTTCATTGTGTTGATGAATTTTGTATACGCCAAATAAACTGCGTCTACTTCACCGTTTTCATACGCATCCAATTGAACCTTGATTGCGCCAATGAGTTTTTCTAAGTGCGGGGTGTCGCCCATTTGAGTTACATGAGAAACAACCTTTGCCTTGATCCTATTTAAGAACTGGAAGCCTTTCATGCCAATTGGAGTGCATGACAATGAAATACCTTTAGAGTCCAACTCTTTCATGGTATTTGTTAAAGCTCTTAGGACGTTGGTATTCATACCACCGCAAAGACCTTTGTCCGTTGTCACAACAATCACACCAGCATTTTTAACTTCACGCTCAATCAAATAAGCAGGGCGATACTCTGGATTGGCCTTACCCAAGTTCGCAGCAATATTTCTTACCTTTTCTGAGTAAGGACGTGCATTGCGCATACGCTCTTGAGCACGCCGCATCTTAGATGCGGCGACCATTTCCATCGCCTTAGTGATCTTGCGCGTATTTTGTACGCTCTTGATCTTTGTCCGTATCTCTTTTGTTCCGGCCATATCGGCTCTCCTTACTTCTTAGAAAGAAGCCGAACGTTTAAAGTCCTCGATCGCAGCGCGCAATGCAGCTTCGTCTTCTTTCGAGAGATCCTTGGTGTCTTCAATACGGCCGATCAAATCAGCAAACTTGCTCTTGAGGTGATCATGCAAACCTTTTTCAAAGGCCAATACATGTTTCACATCTAGGTCATCCAAGAAGCCGTTGTTGGCTGCATACAATGATGATGCCAACTGCCAAACTTGTTGTGGCTGATATTGAGCTTGCTTTAACAATTCAGTAACACGACGACCGCGCTCCAACTGCTTGCGTGTTGCTTCGTCCAAATCTGAAGCAAACTGAGCAAACGCTGCCAATTCACGATACTGAGCTAAGTCTGTACGAATACCGCCAGACAATTTCTTAATCACTTTAGTTTGAGCAGCACCACCCACACGTGAAACAGAAATACCCGCGTTAATCGCTGGACGTACGCCCGCGTTAAACAAGTCTGTTTCCAAGAAGATTTGGCCGTCAGTAATAGAAATCACGTTGGTTGGAACGAAAGCAGAAACGTCACCCGCTTGGGTTTCAATGATTGGCAATGAGGTCAATGAACCTGTCTTACCTTTAACTGCGCCATTTGTGAATTTCTCAACATACACTTCGTTAACACGAGCAGCGCGCTCAAGCAAACGTGAGTGCAAATAGAATACGTCGCCAGGATACGCTTCACGTCCTGGTGGACGACGCAACAATAGGGATACCTGACGATAAGCAACCGCTTGCTTGGTCAAGTCATCATAAACAATCAAAGCATCTTCGCCGCGATCGCGGAAGTATTCGCCCATTGTGCAACCAGCATAAGCTGATAAATACTGCATCGCTGCAGAGTCAGATGCAGTTGCGGCAACGATCACTGTGTACTCCATTGCGCCGTGCTCTTCTAACTTACGCAATACGTTTGCAATCGTAGAGGCTTTTTGACCAATCGCCACGTATACGCAACGAATGCCTTTACCTTTTTGGTTGATGATCGCGTCAACAGCAACAGCTGTTTTACCAGTTTGACGGTCACCAATGATCAACTCACGCTGACCGCGACCAATTGGTACCATCGCGTCAATTGACTTCAAGCCTGTTTGAAGAGGTTGGCTAACTGACTGGCGATCAATAACGCCAGGTGCAACCTTCTCAATAAAGTCTGTCATTTTTGCATTGATTGGACCTTTGCCATCAATTGGCTGACCCAAAGCATTAACAACTCGACCCAATAATTCTGGACCTACTGGAACCTCAAGAATACGACCGGTACATTTAACTGGGTCGCCTTCACTGATGTGCTCGTATTCACCCAAAATAACAGCACCAACAGAATCACGCTCTAAGTTAAGCGCAAGACCAAGTGTGTTGTTTGGGAACTCAAGCATTTCACCTTGCATCACGCCTGACAGGCCGTGAACACGACAAATACCGTCTGTTACTGAAATTACTGTGCCTTGGTTACGGACTTCGGCGCCAACGCCTACACCGCTGATTCGGCTCTTGATCAGTTCACTGATCTCTGATGGGTTGAGTTGCATTTGCTTACTCCTGGGATCTTATTCGGTTATGCGCTAAGAGCGGTTTGCATCGATACCAAGCGGGCTTTAACTGAAGTGTCTAACACCTCATCACCAACTTGTACGCACACTCCGCCAATCAATTCTGGGTCTACATTTACTGTAGGACGTAGCTCTCTTCCACCAAAGCGCTTCTTCAATGTTGATAACAAGCTTTTTAATTCTTCGCCTTGCAGCGGGAATGCACTTGTTATCAAAACTTCTGCAGCACCTTCTTGAGCATTTTTCAAAGCTGTAAATTGAGCAGCAATTTCTGGCAACGCTAATAGACGATGATTTTGCGTTAATACTTCCACAAAATTCTTAACAACATCTGCTGGCTTTGTTTTAACGCCGCTCAATAAAATTTGTAGCAATTCTGCTGTAGCTAACTTTGGATTATTGGCCACTGCTAACAAATCTGGATTGCTAGCAATTTGCGCCAACTCTTCTAGCTGCTCTGCCCATGCAGATAAATCTGCAGGCTTTGCACTTCTAAAAAGAGCCTCAGCATAAGGGCGGGCAATAGTAGCTAAGTCCGCCATATTAAAGCTCTGCCTTAAGCTGATCTAATAAACCAGCGTGTGCTTTTGCATCAACTTCACGACGCAAAATTTGCTCTGCACCTTTCACTGCCAATGCAGCTACTTCTGTGCGCAAGGCATCTCTTGCACGCGTTACCTGTTGTTCTGCTTCGGCTTTGGCTTGAGCAATGATGCGAGCAGCTTCTGCTTGGGCATTTGCTTTTATTTCTTCAGCTGATAGTTGTGCGCGCTTTTCAGCATCAGCAATACGCTGAGTGCCTTCATTGCGAGCCTCTGACAATGCTTGTTCAGCACGTTTTTTTGCAGACTCAAGATCAGCCTTACCGCGCTCAGCGGCAGCCAAACCATCAGCCACTTTTGTGGCTCGCTCGTCTAATGCCTTTACCAATGGTGGCCAAACAAACTTGGCTACAACCCACCACAAAATAAAGAAGACGACCATCTGCGCGAATAGCGTCGCGTTTAGGTTCACGTTTAGTTCCTTTCGGTCACAATGACAAATATCCACGGGCGCTCAAATTGCGCCCGTCAATAACTACGCCTATTACTTGATTACAGCAAGCAATGGGTTTGCGAAAGCAAACAACATCGCAACACCAACACCGATCAAGAACGCAGCGTCGATCAAACCAGCCAACAAGAACATCTTAGTTTGCAATGGCTCCATCAACTCTGGTTGACGTGCACATGCTTCAATGTATTTACCACCCATCAATGCGATACCTAAACAAGCACCGATCGCGCCTAAGCCGATGATGATGCCAATACCGATTGCTGTTAAACCTTGAACGTGGGCTAGAAATTCTTGCATGTTGACTCCTAAATAAAAAAACAGTTAGTAAAAAAATTAGTGGTGGCTATGTGCTTGCCCAATGTAGACCAAGGTCAACATCATGAAAATGAAGGCCTGCAACAAAATCACCAAGATATGGAAAATCGCCCAAGCGGAACCTGCGATCACATGGCCCACAAAACCTAGGAACGATAAGTCGACACCAAAATGCCAGATGCCGCCTAACAGAGCGATTAGCAAAAAGACCAATTCGCCTGCATACATGTTGCCAAACAATCGCATACCCAATGAAACTGCTTTGGCAATAAATTCAATGATGTTCAAAACCAAGTTAAATGGTGCTAAATACCACTTTGCGCCAAACGGTGCTGATAGAAGTTCGTGTAAGAAACCGCCCGCACCTTTAGCCTTGAAGCTGTAGAAAATCATCAAAACTAAAACTGACATGGATAAACCAAGCGTACCGTTCAAATCAGTTGTTGGCACAAGCTTGTGATGAGGAACGTGGATGTCTCCAAAAATTCCCAAGAATCCATTGACGCCATGAACCCAATCCACTGGAACCAAGTCAAGCGCATTCAACAAAATGATCCAGCAGAAAACAAACATGGCTAAGGGCGCAATGTAAGAGCGATCGCCATGAACAATACTTTTTGATTGGCTTTCAGCCATCTCAACTAACAGCTCAACCAAGGCTTGGAATCGGCCTGGTACGCCAGCCGTTGCACGACGAGCCGCCATGAGCAAAAAGCCCACAACAATCAAACCCATCATCAAAGACCAAAACACTGTGTCTAAGTTGACCACTGAAAAATCAACGATAGCCTCTTGCTTGGCATGCAAAGTATTTAAGTTTTGCAAATGCTCTGCAATGTATTCGGTAGGTGTTAAAGCCTTGCCGGTTGCTTCAGTCGCCATCGTTACTTCCCTCTGTTCTTGTCAAACCGCTTGTTCACTTAAAAAACCACGCCAATAAATAGCATTTCAGCGCCAGCACATAAGTCAACAACAACGGTAACCAATCCAATTCTGGATAAAAAACTATTACCAACATAAACATTGCAACAGTTGCAATGATTTTTATTAATTCCCCAGTTACAAGACCCACCACTGAAGATCCTGCAACATTTGATCCAACCACTCTCGTTGCTAGCAATTTTGCTCTTATCGCGAACAGCCCCGCAGGGATGATTGCTATAAGACCACCAAGCAATGAGGATATGGCGGAAGAGTCTAAGCCAATCGGCTTACCCTTTACTGACCAAGCCCAAGCTAAGCAGGAGAGCATCGTTACCAGCGCCTGAAGTACAAATAACCGCTTCACTGAAATTTTGCTAGGCTTGAGAGCCTCTGAACCCAAAATTACCTCAAGTTCAGCTCTTGTCAAAGGTTTGGATAATTCTTCAGAATCACCTAACTCATTGTCCCAATTAGCATTTTTGTCAACTTCAGCTTTTTGCACAACTCCAGGTACAAAGCCACGAGATTTTACAGAATCTGTAGGCTTCGGGTCAATGCAATTCATAAAAAATTCACACTTACTCAATGCCTAGACGCTTCAAAAAGCCGTCCAATTCATCAAACTGACTGAATTTAATGCTGATTTCACCGCCGCGCCTTTTTTGCTTGATTTCAACGGCCAGATTCAGCTGATCCGATAGTTTTTCTTGAAGCTGCCTCAGATCTGGATCAGCCTTGATTTTGGCCTTTTTGGAGCTGCCTACTTGGGTTTTATTCAAAACCAGCTTGGTGGCCATTTGTTCAGCTTCACGTACTGATAGCTTCTGAATCACAATTTTCTGAGCAAGGCTTACCTGCGCAGCTGCCTCAAGAGGCAAAAGTGCGCGGGCGTGACCCATGTCTATCTCGCCCTTGGCAAGCATTAGCTGAACCGGCTTTGCCAATTGGATCAATCTTAATAAGTTTGAAACCGCACTGCGAGACTTTCCAACAGCTTGAGCTGCTTTGTCATGGGTGTAGCCAAATTCTTCGATAAGTCGCGCAAGGCCGTTTGCCTCTTCTAGGGCATTCAGGTCTTCTCTTTGCATGTTTTCAATCAAAGCCATCGCAGCGGTGGCTTGATCATTGGCCTCTTTAATTAGTACAGGCACTTCTTTAAGGCCTGCCATCGTAGCTGCACGAAAACGACGTTCCCCAGCAATGATTTCATATTTCCCTGGGGCGATACTTCTAACCAACAGGGGTTGCATGATGCCTTGCTCTTTAATGCTTTCAGAGAGCTCTTGCAGTGATGCATCGACCATATTTTTACGTGGCTGATACTTGCCGGCCTGAAGCTGATTGAGAGAGAGCATTGCAACGCCAGCATTGGTATCGCTTTTATCGTTGGCCCCCAAGAGCGCCTCTAAGCCGCGTCCCAAGCCCTTTTTTTTAATTGTTGTCATATTCTTTTCTTATCGATTACATTGTTTTAATGCGCTGAATCATTTCTGCACCAAATTGCATATACGCTTGAGCGCCACGCGAAGCTTTATCAAATGTCACGCCAGGCATGCCATATGAAGGAGCC
>JAGVCB010000061.1 GCA_020059445.1 Polynucleobacter sp.
AAAGGTCGAGGGTATCTCAGACATTCGTGATGAGTCTGATAAATCCGGTATGCGCGTTGTGATTGAATTGAAGCGCGGTGACGTGCCTGAAGTGGTGCTGAACAACCTTTATAAATACACTCAATTACAAGACACCTTCGGTATGAATATGGTGGCCTTGGTAGATAACCAGCCACGTTTGTTGAACTTGAAGCAAATGTTGGATTGTTTCTTGTCACACCGCAGAGAAGTGGTGACTCGTCGAACTGTTTTCGAACTTCGCAAAGCCCGTGAGCGTGGTCACGTTCTTGAAGGTTTGGCTGTTGCTCTTGCCAATATTGATGAATTCATCAAAATCATCAAGGCAGCACCAACGCCACCAGAAGCCAAGCGTGAATTGTTATTAAAGTCTTGGGATTCTGAAGTTGTGCGTGAGATGTTGGCTCGTGCAGAAAAAGATGCTCCTGGCGGTCGCAATTCATTTAGACCTGAGGATTTGGATCCTGCTGCTGGTATGCAAGCAGATGGTTTGTATCGTTTATCAGAAGGTCAGGCTCAAGAGATTCTACAAATGCGCTTACAGCGCTTAACAGGTCTTGAGCAAGACAAGATTGTTGGCGAGTACAAAGAGGTGATGCTTGAGATTGCTAATTTATTAGACATTTTGGCTAAGCCAGAGCGCATCACCGTCATCATCACAGAAGAACTTCAGGCTGTTCAGGCTGAATTTGGTCAAGCGGGCAATGACACAGGTCGTCGTTCACGCATTGAAATGAACGCCACTGAGCTATTCACAGAAGATTTGATCACTCCTCAAGATTTGGTTGTTACTTTGTCACATGGCGGCTACATGAAGAGTCAGCCTTTGTCTGAATATCGTGCACAAAAACGCGGCGGCCGTGGCAAGCAAGCTGCAGCCACAAAAGACGAAGACTGGATCGATACCTTATTCGTTGCCAATACCCATGACACGATTTTGTGTTTCTCAGACCGCGGCCGCATGTATTGGCTGAAGGTGTGGGAAGTGCCGCAAGGTGGTCGTGCATCACGCGGTAAACCAATTGTGAATATCTTCCCATTGGTGGAAGGCGAAAAAATCACAGTGATTCTTCCAATCAAAGCCTACGAAGATGACAAGTACGTGTTCATGTCAACTCGCAAAGGTGTTGTAAAGAAATCACGTTTGTCAGATTTCTCTAATCCACGTAAAGCCGGCATCATCGCGGTTGATTTGGATGAGGGTGATCATTTGGTGGGTGCAGCCATCACGGATGGTCGTCACGATGTGATGTTGTTCTCCGACGCTGGTAAGGCAGTTCGTTTCGATGAAAACGATGTGCGACCAATGGGCAGAACAGCTCGCGGTGTTCGAGGTATGAATTTAGATGCTTCACATGAAGTGATTGCCATGTTGGTGGCGCCTGCTGAAGTTGAAGGTCAAGAAAACGCTGTTGATGAAAATGGTGCGCCATTAGCGGGCAGTGTTCTAACTGCAACAGCTAACGGTTACGGTAAGCGCACACCGATCGCGGAATACACCCGTCATGGCCGTGGTACCAAAGGCATGATTGCAATTCAAACCAGTGAGCGTAACGGTAAAGTGGTTGCAGCTGTTTTGGTATCAGAGCAAGATCAAATCATGTTGATCACAACCGGTGGTGTATTGGTTCGTACGCGCGTTGCTGAGATTCGTGAAATGGGCCGCGCCACTCAAGGTGTGACTTTGATCAACGTTGATGAAGGCACTCAGTTATCAGGTTTACAGCGCATTGCTGAAAGCGATGATGAGGGCGAAGAAGGTGATGATGAGTCAGTCGACGGAGCAGTTGACGGCGCAGTGGCTCAAGAAAATGAGGGCGGGGAGCCGGAGAATGTTTGATCGCCGCGTTTTTAACTTCGCACCAGGGCCAGCGACGCTTCCTGAAGAAGTTTTAAAGCAGGCCGCTGATGAAATGCTTAACTGGAATGGTTTAGGCATGGGTGTGATGGAAGTCAGCCATCGTGGCAAGCCGTTCATGGCTTGTTACGAGGAGACTTTGTCAGATCTTCGTGAGTTAATGGACATCCCTGATAACTACGCTGTTTTGTTTTTACAAGGCGGCGCTATCGGTGAGAACGCAGCGATTCCAATGAACTTGATGTCCTTGGCTAAAAATGGCCCTAAGGCTGATTTCATTGTGACTGGTATTTGGACAGAAAAATCTGTCAAAGAGGCCGCTAAATATGGCCAAGCCCACGTTGCAGCCACAAGTGCCAATACTGGCTTTACAAGCATCCCCGATCAAAAAGATTGGCAACTATCCGATGATGCTGCTTACGTGCACATTTGTTCTAACGAAACTGTTGGTGGTGTTGAGTTTCAACATGTGCCAAAAGTAAACAAGCCATTGGTGGCTGATGTTTCGAGCAATATTTTGTCCAGAGTTTTTGACGTCAATGAATTTGGTGTTTTGTTTGGTGGTGCGCAAAAAAATATTGGTCCTGCTGGTTTGAGTATTGTGATTGTGCGCAAAGATTTATTGGGTCATGCAATGCCTATCACGCCAATGGTGTGGGATTGGGCGAAGCAGGCTGAGAGTGACTCAAT
>JAGVCB010000171.1 GCA_020059445.1 Polynucleobacter sp.
GGCGCCAATTTGACAGTATGGACACCCTCTGCCGAGTATTCGGCGTTGACTGAGAAGTGGAATGAGTGGTGGGGTAGTGCACGCTGGCGCTCTTTATCAGACTCATCCAGAAGAAAGTTCATACAGTCAATGTCTGCGGCCATGAAATACGTAGAACAACAGGCTTGGGCCTTATCAAGATCGGACGAGGTCATGGTGAGAATGATGAATTTATTAGATTCAATTTCTAGACGTTCATCGTATCTTGCGTTGTTGAGTGAGTACCCGCATATTTTGAGTCGATTGATCTCATTAATTTCCGCTTCTAAGTGGGGCACTGATTATTTGATTCAGCACCCTCATTTATTAGATGACCTATTGACTGGCCAAGGTCTATACACACCAGAGGATCATCCTGCGGTTTATTGGAGAAAGCTCAAAGCAGACGTCAATATTCTGCTCGATGATGCAATGGACAACGGTGATCAATCAGAACAAGCCATGGATATATTGAGGCAAGTTCATCACACGGAAACATTTCTGACCTTGTTAGCAGAATTGGGTATTGGACGGGACGAACCCTTGCCGATTGAAAAAGTGAGCGATCGACTTTCTGCCTTGGCTGATTTGATTCTTGGCTTAACTCTTGAAAGAGTTTGGCCAATGGTGACAAAGAAGTTCCAATTAAACGAAGTGACCCCGCCTTCATTCGCGGTAATTGCGTATGGCAAGCTGGGCGGTAAAGAATTGGGGTACGCATCAGATTTAGACATTGTTTTTTTATACGATGCCCCCGAGTCTGATCAGAATGCAGGGGAAATCTACGCCTTGTTTGCAAGACGCGTGATTGCTTGGCTCACTGCATCAACTTCAGCCGGCATTCTTTTTGAAATCGATACTCGTTTAAGACCGAATGGTGCGGCTGGATTGTTGGTGACCAGTATTGATTCATTCAGGCGTTATCAATTGCGAGAGGGAGATAACTCCGCTTGGCTTTGGGAACATCAAGCTTTAACTCGCGCACGTTTTTGTGCTGGTGATATTGCGATTGGTGAGAAGTTTGAAAAAATCAGATCTGAAGTATTGGCGCAAGAAAGAAATGAAGCTTTACTCAAGCAAGAAATTTTAGACATGCGTCAAAAAGTCAGCGAAGGTCATCTGAATGACTCTGGCCTATTTGACATCAAGCATGACACTGGCGGCATGGTTGATATTGAATTTATTGTTCAATATTTGGTCTTGCGTTTCAGTAAAGACCACCCAATACTTTTGGGTAATTTGGGAAATATCGCTTTGTTATCTCTGGCCAGCGAGGTAGGCTTGATTCAAAGCGATCAAGCATTAAAGGCCGCGAATGCTTATCGTCTTTATCGCGAATACCAGCATCGCATCAGATTAGATGGTGCTGATAAAACCAGGGTGTCTCAGGAGGAAATGGATGTGGCTCTGCTTGAGTCGCGAGATTGCGTTAAGAATCTCTGGGAAAAAGTTTTACTTACCTAATAATTCTCGTGCGTGACGCCTGGTGGTGTCTGTGATTTCGGCGCCACCAAGCATTCTTGCAATTTCTTCAACTCGTTCTTGTCTGCTCAAGATTTGCATGTTTGAGATCGTCACGTTATCTTGACTTTGCTTGGCAACTTTCCAGTGTTGATGACCCTCAGCAGCTACTTGAGGTAGGTGGGTAACACACAAGACTTGATGGGCTTGCCCCAATTCTTTGAGGCGTTTTCCAACTGTTTCGGCCACTGCACCACCAATCCCTGAATCTACTTCGTCAAAAATCAAAGTTGGTATTTGACTGGCTTCAGAAGTGATGACGCTGATAGCCAAGCTGATTCGAGCCAACTCACCACCAGAGGCTACCTTGGCTAGTTGCTTGGGTGTTGCGCCAGGATGACCGGCTACCAAGAATTCAACTTGCTCTAAACCGTGAGCATTGCCTTCTTCAAGCGCTTCGATTTGGATTGCAAAAATACCACCCGACATTGCAAGGTCTTGCATTGCAGCTGTCACCAGGGTTTCTAATGTTTTTGCTGCTGAGATCCTTTCTTGGCTTAACTTCTTGGCGCTCTTTGTATAGGCTGCCAAGGTTTTGCTGAGATTCTGTTCCAGAGCACCTAAGTCTTGTGAGTTTTTGATCGCTGTGACTTGTTCCTGAATCTCCGCCCACTTTTCTGGAAGATCATTCGGCGTTACTTTGAATTTTTTGGCTGCACTGTGAAGTGCTTTGAGGCGTTCTTCAACAGTTGCTAAACGCTCGGGATCAACATCTATTTTTTGTAAATAGCGATTTAAGCTGTGACTTGCTTCGCCAATTTGTATTTGCGCAGATTCAATGGCAATTTTTGCATCTTCTAAGTTGCTGTCCAGCTTCGCTAGATCGGCAATCTCATTGAATGCTTTGGAGAGTAGTTCTTCCGCATTACCTTCTTGATCTTGTAGCGCTTGTATGGCGTTTTGTGAGCCTTCAATGAGTTTGGCAGCATTTGCTAAGCGTGCGTGGTCTTGTTCAATCTCTGCCCATTCGCCGGCTTGCGGTGCTAAGGCATCCAATTCCTCAAGTTGCCAAGCCAAGCGCTCTTGCTCTTTTTGCAAGTTCTCACCGGCATTCCTTGCAAGCTCTAATTGTTTCTTAGCTGTTTGCCAAGCCTGATACAGCTGCTTAACCTCTGCAACGAGACCATCAAGATTCGCTTGCTTATCTAAAAGGTCTCTTTGGGCACCAGCTTTGAGCAGCAATTGATGTGCATGTTGCCCATGGATATCAACCAAAAAGCTTGAGAGTTCTTTGAGTTGACTCAATGTGGCTGTGCCACCATTGATAAAAGCCTTGCTGCGGCCTGAGGTATCAATCACTCTTTTAAGAATGATGGTCGCGCCATCATCTTCCGTAGAGAAATCTTGTGCCTCTAGCCATGAGGAAATTGTTTTTTTAAGAGGTTCGCTCAAAGAAAACATAGCAGAAATTTCTGCACGATTTTTACCTTCTCTGA
>JAGVCB010000104.1 GCA_020059445.1 Polynucleobacter sp.
CGCAACTCATCAAAGACGCCATCGTTTGTTTAGCTCAACATCCTGAGCTGCGGATACTCACGCGCAGCTGCATGTATGAGAGTGCTCCTGTTGGTGCGGAAGGTCCTGATTTCATCAATGCTGTTGTTTCACTTGAGACTCAATTAACCCCCGAAGATCTTCTGTCTATTTGTCAAAATATTGAAAACACTTTTGGCAGAGAGCGTCCTTACATCAATGCCCCTCGCACGCTTGATCTAGATGTCTTAGCTTACGATAATTTATCGATTCAAAACGAAAGATTAACGATTCCACATCCACGCATGATCGAAAGATCATTCGTTCTTTTCCCCCTCCTAGAAATTGCTCCGGATATTGACTTGCCCGGATTTGGTAAATTAATGAAATACATACCAAATGTTGAGCACCAAAGAATTAACAGGGTGCAAGGGTGCAGTTGCCCTACTCAGCATATTTAAAGGGCAAGATACACATGAGTTACTTACAAGAATCAGCCACCATGCGTGGACTTGTGACTATTTCTAAGCTTCAAGAAATGCGTCAAGCCGATGAAAAAATCGCTGTCTTAACCGCTTACGATGCAAGTTTTGCTTCCCTCATGGATCAGGCTGGTGTGGATGTGATTTTAATTGGTGATTCTTTGGGCAATATTGTTCAAGGCGAATCCAGCACACTCCCTGTCACTGTTGAGCACATGGTGTATCACACCAGTTGTGTTGCCAAAGGACAAGCTTCTGCTTTCTTGATTGCTGATATGCCTTTTGGATCATATTCAACGCCTGAACAAGCGATGCTCAATTCAGCCCAGCTGATGAGAGCTGGTGCTCACATGGTGAAATTAGAGGGCGGCGCTTGGCTTGCAGAGACTGTGAAATTTTTAGTTGAAAGAAGTATTCCTGTTTGTGCTCACCTAGGCTTGTTGCCTCAATCAGTTCACACCTTGGGTGGCTTCAAGGTTCAGGGCAAATCAACAGAATCAGCACAAACCTTGATCAATGATGCCAAAGCATTGCAAGAGGCAGGCGCGCAACTGTTGGTTTTAGAAGCCATTCCATCAGAGCTTGGTAAAAGAGTGACTGATGCAATCCAAATTCCAACCATTGGCATTGGTGCTGGACCTGATTGCTCTGGTCAGGTATTGGTGATGCACGATATGTTGGGCGCATTTCCGGGCAGAAGTCCTAAATTCGTTAAAAACTTCTTAATCGGACAAAGCTCTATCGAAGCTGCTTTTAAATGCTACGTCCAAGAAGTCAAAACCGGGAAATTTCCCGGTCCTGAGCACTGCTTTAAATCTGCTTAATTAAAAAAGTCTTTCACTCGATCGACCCAACCCTTTTGTTGAGGGTTGTGTTTGGCGCCACCTGATTTCAGACTTTCATCTAATTGCTTCAAAATATCTTTTTGTTCTTGATTGAGTTTCACTGGTGTTTCTACTTGAACATGGATGTACAAGTCACCAGGTAAAGCCGTTCTCAAGCTCTTGATACCTTTTGATCTCAATCTGAATGTCTTTCCACTCTGAGTTCCTTCTGGAACATCAAAGCTAGCTTTGCCAGACAAAGTTGGAACTTGGATTTCTCCACCCAAAGCTGCATCAATGAATGAGATTGGCATTTGGCAATGTAAGTCATCGCCATCGCGCTCAAATACTGAATGCTCTTTGATATGAACTTCAACGTACAAATCACCGCTTGGTCCACCATTAACGCCAGGCTCACCATTACCAGCTGAACGAATTCTCATGCCATCATCAATACCCGCAGGGATTTTGACTTCAAGTGTTTTTTGAGATTTTGTTTTACCTGCACCATGACATTTTTTGCATGGCTTAGGAATGTGTTTACCTGATCCATTGCATCGTGGGCAAGTTTGCTGCATCGAAAAGAAGCCTTGAGAGACTCTGACTTGGCCAGCGCCATGACATGTTCCGCAAGTTTCAACTTTTGTACCTGGTTCAGCACCCTCACCACCGCAATGTTCACAGTTAGACCAACTTGGAACTCTGATCTGTGTCTCGTGACCATGAGCAGCCTCTTCAAGCGAAATCTCCATGCTGTAGCGAAGATCAGCACCACGATAGACCTGAGGCCCACCACGGCCACCACGAGCACCTGCAGCGCCACCACCGAAGATATCTCCGAAGATGTCACCAAAGGCATCCGAGAAGCCACCAAAACCTTGGCCACCACCCATGCCGCCCATATTAGGATCGACACCAGCATGGCCATATTGATCATAGGCGGCGCGCTTCTGAGGATCAGACAGCATCTCATAAGCCTCTTTGGCTTCTTTGAACTTATCCTCAGCTTCTTTGCTATCCGGATTACGGTCTGGGTGGTACTTCATTGCCAACTTACGATAAGATTTTTTAATCTCCTCGTCAGTGGCATTCCGAGCTACCCCCAGAATGTCATAAAAATCGCGCTTGTTAGCCAAAACTATTCCTTACTTCTTGTCGTTTACTTCCTTGAATTCTGCATCAACGACATTGTCGTCCTTAGGTTTAGCATTATCACCGCCTGCCTGGGCTGCTTGATTTTTTTCAGCCATTGCAGCATACACTTTTTCACCTAACTTCTGACTAACCTTACCCAACTCTTCAGTTTTAGCAGTAATGACATCTTTATCAGTGCCTTTGCATGCTTCTTCCAAGTCTTTCATGGCGGCTTCAATTTTTTCTTTTTCATCAGCCTCTAAAGAAGCACCGTGCTCCTCAAGGGCTTTCTTGGTTGAATGAACCAAAGCTTCGGCTGTATTCTTAGCATCCACCATTTCACGTAACTTCTTATCTTCTTCTGCGTTTTCCTCAGCATCTTTGACCATGCGCTGAATTTCATCTTCAGATAAACCAGAGTTAGCCTTGATGGTGATTTTGTTTTCTTTACCAGTTGCTTTGTCTTTTGCGCCCACGTGCAAAATGCCGTTAGCATCAATATCAAAAGATACTTCAATCTGAGGAGTGCCACGTGATGCTGGAGCAATGCCCTCAAGATTAAATTCACCCAACACTTTGTTCGCTGAAGCCATCTCACGCTCACCTTGGAAAACCTTGATGGTCACCGCAGGTTGATTATCTTCCGCCGTCGAGAACACTTGAGCATGCTTGGTTGGAATGGTGGTGTTTTTCGTGATCATCTTTGTCATCACGCCGCCCAAAGTTTCGATACCCAATGACAAAGGTGTCACGTCCAACAACAATACGTCTGTACGATCGCCTGACAAAACTGCTCCCTGAATCGCAGCACCTACAGCAACAGCTTCATCTGGGTTCACATCTTTACGTGGCTCTTGACCAAAAAATTCTTTTACCTTCTCTTGAACCTTAGGCATACGAGTCATACCGCCTACCAAGATCACATCATGAATATCACCCACAGCAACGCCAGCATCTTTGATGGCTGTGCGGCATGGATCAATCGTGCGTGCAATCAAATCATCTACCAAAGACTCTAATTTGGCTCGAGTCATTTTGATGTTTAAGTGCTTAGGGCCTGATGCATCAGCCGTGATGTAAGGCAAGTTGATGTCTGACTGAGCGCTTGATGACAATTCAATTTTTGCCTTTTCAGCAGCTTCCTTCAAACGCTGCAAAGCCAACACGTCTTTTGATAGGTCCACACCTTGATCTTTTTTGAACTCATCAATGATGTAATCAATGATGCGCTGGTCAAAGTCTTCACCACCCAAGAATGTGTCACCGTTGGTTGACAACACTTCAAATTGCTTTTCGCCATCCACATCAGCAATCTCAATGATTGATACGTCAAACGTACCACCACCCAAGTCATAAACAGCAATCTTTCGATCGCCCTTTTCTTGTTTATCCAAACCAAACGCCAGCGCAGCAGCTGTCGGCTCGTTGATGATGCGCTTAACATCTAAGCCAGCGATACGACCGGCATCTTTCGTAGCTTGACGTTGGCTGTCGTTGAAATATGCAGGCACAGTGATCACTGCTTCAGTCACTTCTTCACCCAGGTAATCTTCAGCAGTCTTCTTCATTTTGCGAAGAACTTCAGCAGAGATTTGTGGAGGGGCCATTTTTTTACCGCGCACCTCAACCCATGCATCGCCGTTATCAGCTTTTGCAATGGTGTAAGGCATCAAATTGATGTCTTTCTGAACTTCTTTTTCTTCAAACTTGCGGCCAATCAATCGCTTCACTGCATACAGCGTGTTACGAGGATTGGTCACAGATTGACGTTTAGCAGGAGCACCCACCAAGATTTCGCCATCTTCCATGTAAGCAATGATGGATGGGGTCGTGCGTGCACCTTCTGCGTTTTCAATCACTTTAGGGGTGTTACCCTCCAAAATTGAAACGCACGAATTGGTTGTTCCTAAGTCAATACCGATGATCTTTGCCATGCTTAACTCCTAAAAATTGTTTTATGTGTTTAATTTGGGGATGAATGATTTGATTTCAAGGTTTGAGTTACTTGGGCTGACTGACAGTCACCAGAGCAGGTCTCAAAACTCGGTCTGCAATTAAATAGCCTTTTTGCAAGACAGTTACAACGGTGTTAGCCTCTTGTTCATGAGGAACCATTGCAATTGCTTGGTGACGATGTGGGTCAAACTTCTCACCCACTGGGTTGATTTCTAGAACCTTGCCTTTTTCTAAAGCAGAAACCAATTGCTTCAAAGTTAACTCAATGCCCTCTTTCATCTTGGCTGAATCTGCACCACTATCTGTTAAGGCAGCATTCAAGCTATCTAAAACAGGCAATAAGTTCTCAGCAAACCCTTCAATGGCAAATTTATGGGCTTTAGCCACGTCTTCCATTGAGCGTCTACGGGCATTTTCTACTTCAGCCTTGGCGCGTAAAAACTGGTCTTGAAACTCTTTGATTTGAGCTTCTAAGGCCACAATGGTTTCTTCTGGCGTCAAAGGCTCATTGCTCTGATCGCCTGGATTGGATGCGTCCGATGCTTGGTCAGCCTGATTTAACTCATTGATTTCATGAGAATTTTCTTGTTCGGCAGATGGTGCTTCTTGGTTTTTATCTTGGCTCATAGGTCATTTAATCATGTAATAAATAACCATATAGGGCCTAAAAATGAAATTTCAAGGCCCTATTTTCACTTTATCTTTACTTTATTTTTTATCAGCCAATGCGGCGGCTCTTTGCATGCTCAAAGCCAAGGCTTGCTCTGACTCTGGCACTTGTGGCCAGCCACCCAAATGTTCATCGGCTATTTCTGCCAAACCAGAAATCCAAACTGGGCTGTTATTCAAACAAGCAATGTAATGATATTCACCACCAC
>JAGVCB010000034.1 GCA_020059445.1 Polynucleobacter sp.
ATGCGTGGCTCTTGGCAACATGCCGTATTCCGCTGTGACCCAACCTTCGCCACTGCCCTTTTGATGAGGAGGTACTTTTTCAAGGATCGAGGCTGTGCAAAGCACGTGGGTATCGCCAAATTTCACCAATACAGAGCCTTCTGCGTGCTTGGTAAAACCACGAATGATGGCGATTTCGCGAAGATTTTCGGCTTGGCGGTTACTAGGGCGTTTGGATATTGTCATGTTAGGACTTTACAATGGATGAATGATAGAAAGTATGACCGGTTTTGGTAGTGCCTCCAGACAATTAGACCTGGGTGGCGGAGTCTATGCAACTGTAGCGGTGGAATGCCGTTCAGTAAATAGTCGTTTCCTAGATTTGAACATACGTTCACCTGAAGAGTGCCGTTCTGCAGAAATGCCTTTGCGTGAACTGGTCACCAAACAGTTGGGCCGTGGCAAGGTGGAGTTCCGCATCAATGTGCACCGCGAAACCGAAGCCTCAACTCAATCCACAGATTTATTAAATTCAGACAGTCTGAAAAGCCTCAAAGCTCTAGAAGCTGCTGTTTTAAAAGAAATGCCAAATGCTGGAAACATGCGCATGGGTGAAATCTTGCGTTGGCCAGGTGTGATCAATGAAAAGAATGTAAATGATGAGCTCTGGCGCAAGCTGACCTTAGAAGCTGCTACAGAAGCTTTGACGGCTCTTAAGAGTAGTCGTCAAGGCGAAGGTAAGGCTCTGCTTGAGATCTTGATGGAGCGCGTGAATGGCATCAGGGCGATTGTTGAGCAATTAAAGCCGTTGATTCCGCAAATCATCGCAGCTCATCAAGCCAAACTCACTGAGCGCTTAACCGAAATACTCACAGGCATTGATGCTCAAGGTCAGGCCGTGGCAAAGAACGATGTATCTGAGCGCATCAAACAAGAAGTTGTTTTGTATGGCGTGCGAATTGATGTTGCCGAAGAGCTTGAGCGCTTAAAGACACATTTAGATGCTGTGGAGTCAGCACTTAAAAAAGGCGGACCGGTCGGTAAGCGTTTGGACTTCTTGATGCAAGAGTTAAACCGTGAGGCCAATACCTTGGGGTCTAAGTCTGTGTCACAAGAGAGTAGTAATGCATCGATTGAAGTCAAATTATTGATTGAGCAAATGCGTGAGCAGGTGCAGAATCTTGAGTAATGGTTTAACTGAGGGTTTCTGATGGCTTATACCGGTTGCATGTTGATGATTGTCGCTCCTTCGGGGGCAGGTAAATCCTCTTTGGTCAACGCACTTCTTAAACAAGACGCTGGTATCGGTTTATCTATCTCGTTCACCACACGTGCCCCAAGACCTGGTGAAGTGAATGGTCGCGAGTACAACTTTCTCAGTGAAGCTGAATTTTTAGTACGGAAAGAAGCGGGTGATTTTTTAGAGTGGGCCAAAGTGCATGACAACTACTACGGCACTTCCAAGTCTTGGATTCAGTCTCAAATGCAAAATGGCAGAGATGTCATTTTAGAAATTGATTGGCAAGGAGCTCGCCAAGTTCAAGCCATCATTCCTGAAGCGATTTGGATTTTTATTTTGCCGCCATCAATACAAGCCTTGGAAGATCGTTTGCTGCACCGTGCTCAAGATGATCAGGCCACCATTCAAAAACGCGTGGCTGCCGCCAAGGAAGAGTTAACGCATGTTGGTGAAGCTGACTATTTGGTGATCAATGATGATTTTGAAACAGCCTTAGTTGACTTAAATCATGTGGTTTTAGCCAGTCGCTTGCGCAAGAATTCTCAATTGGCCAGACATCAAAAATTGGCCCAAGAGCTCGGCGCTATAAACAGTCAAAAGTGAACTTTCTACTACTTTTGCCCAAGTGAGTTATCCTTTAGGTATTCCTGGTACTTTTTGAGATAACACATGGCCCGTATTACTGTAGAAGATTGTTTGAAAACCATCCCCAATCGATTTGAATTGGTCCTAGCTGCTACCTATCGCGCTCGTCAATTGGCGCAGGGTCATGCTCCTAGAGTGAACGCTAAAGACAAGCCAACCGTGATTGCTTTGCGTGAAGTGGCTGCTGGCGTTACAGATCGAGACATGTTGGTCAAAGTACCTCTATAAGAGGTGACACGGTGGCGCCAAACCCAGATGCCCAAGGCATCCTAGCCGCCATCCTGGAGCAGTCAAGCCGGCATTTATTCGGACCCACGTCCCAGCCGGCTCACCCCCCAAAGCCACAAGTTATCTCTCTTGCTGGCTTAATCGAAAAAATCTCTCATTTAAAACCTGATGAAATTGCTTTGGTCAAAAAAGCATTTCAATATGCTGATTCAGCTCATCTAGGTCAATATCGCCAAAGTGGCGAACCGTACATCACCCACCCATTAGCTGTTGCTGAGCTTTGTGCCAGTTGGCGCTTAGACGGCCCATCCATCATGGCTGCCTTGCTGCATGATGTGATTGAAGACACGGGCAGTACTCGCCAGGAGTTGGTGGAGATCTTTGGTGGCAAAGTGGCTGAATTGGTGGAAGGTTTAACCAAGCTCGACAAACTTGAGTTCCAAAGTCAGGCTGAGGCGCAGGCTGAGAGTTTTAGAAAAATGTTCATGGCCATGGCCAGAGACGTTCGAGTGATTTTGGTGAAGTTGGCAGATCGTTTACACAATATGCGCACGCTTGATGCAACCACTTTGGCCAAGCGCAAAAGAGTTGCTCTTGAAACCGCGGAGATATATTCACCGATTGCTCACCGCCTTGGTTTGAATTTGGTTTACAGAGAGCTGCAAGACTTAAGCTTCAGACACTCATCACCATTCAGATATGCCACTTTAGATAAAGCGATTAAAAAAGCCAGAGGCAATCGCAAAGAAATGGTGAGCAAGATTTTGGATGCTGCGCGCATGACATTGAGTAAGTCAGGTCTTGAGGCTGATTTACGCGGCAGAGAAAAAACCTTGTACAGCATCTACATGAAGATGCGCCAAAAGCATTTGAGTTTTTCTCAAGTCTTGGATGTTTACGCTTTCCGTGTCACCGTCAAATCGATTGACGAGTGTTACCGAGCGCTGGGTGTATTGCACGCCTTGTATAAGCCAATGCCAGGTAAATTCAAAGATTACATAGCCATTCCTAAACTCAATGGCTATCAATCGCTGCACACCACCTTGGTGGGTCCATTTGGTATGCCGGTCGAGTTTCAGATTCGTACCCAAGACATGCACCGCGTGGCTGAAGAGGGTGTTGCTGCACATTGGGCATACAAAGATGGTGATGACCGCCTCACTGAGATGCAAACCAGAGCTCACCAGTGGTTGCAATCATTGGTTGATATTCAAGATAACAGCGGCGACTCTCAAGAATTCCTAGAGCACGTCAAAATCGATTTATTCCCAGACGCGGTTTACGTGTTCACACCCAAAGGACAAATCAGAGCCTTACCAAGAGGCGCCACAGCCTTGGATTTTGCCTACGCTGTGCACAGTGATTTAGGCAATGAGTGCGTTGGTGCCAAAGTGAACGGTGTTCAGTTGCCATTAAGAACAGAGCTGAAGAACGGCGATATCATTGAAATCAGCTCTACGCCAAATTCCCAACCGAATCCTGTTTGGCTCACATTTGTCAAAACTGGTAAAGCTCGTGCAGCCATCCGTCATTACCTTAAAACCAGACGTTACTCAGAAGCAATTCAGTTGGGTGAGCGCTTGTTGTCTCAAGCACTCCGTCAGCAAGGTGGAGATGCCGCTTTGGTCACGGATGATATTTGGGAAAAGCTCTTGCATTGGACGGGCAGTAAAGGTCGTGAAGAGTTGTGCGCTGACATTGCCATGGGCCATCGTGTTCCTGCAGTGATGGCAAAAAGAATTGAAATGATTATTCGTGAGAGCAAGGGTCATTCTGAACAAATGCGTTTGGATACTGCTGAATGGGAGTCTTCAAGCCCTGACATGCCTGAGCATAAGCAAGCCATCATGATTGATGGCAATGCCGGTGAGTCAGTGTCTTTCCCAGCTTGCTGTCATGCAATTCCAGGTGACAACATCTTGGGTTACCTGGGTAAGGGTGAGGGTCTACAAATTCACACCCATGAATGTCGTCAGGCTCAAAGATTGCATCACCGAGACCCAGATCATTGGGTCGATGTGATTTGGGCAGAGGATATTCAAAAAAGTTTTGATGTAGCTATCCGTGTAGATGTCAAAAATGCCAAAGGTGTTTTAGCTCGTATTGCTGGCACATTGACCTCTGCTGATGCGAATATTGCTCACGTGGCGATGG
>JAGVCB010000058.1 GCA_020059445.1 Polynucleobacter sp.
TCAAAAGAACTCGTGGCTTTGTTAATGGGGATTGATTTAGATAAAGAGATCCCACCTGGGCTGTATAAAGTGGTGGCAGAACTCTTGGCTTGGCTTTATCAAATCGACGCAGCAATGGTGCCGGCTAAAAAAATAGAACTCAAAAAAGATGGGGAATGACCAGCTTAAATCTGCATGTTCATGATGCTTTGGTAGGCCGCAACCACCTTATTACGCACCTGAACGCTGGTTTGTATGGCAACGCTGGCCTTTTGCGAGGCAATCATGACATCAGACAAATTGACTTTGGTATCACCCAAGGCAAATCTCTGCCCCAAGCTCACTGAGTTTTGCTCAATGCTATTGAGTTGATCTAACTGAGCACGCAAAGCAGAAGCAAAATCGATTTTTGTTGTTGAGGCAGGGTTGGCAACATCCATGCTTTTAGCCACAGGCGGCTTTACAACGGCAGAACTGTTACGTATCTGACTCAAAATCGACTCTATTTGAGAGCTTCCGACAGGTGATGTCATATTAAATTAATGCCTTTTATTACATTCACAAGATAGGAAGACTATAACAAGTCAAAATTGAGTCAACCCTCTGATAAAAGGGGGTTTTTCACCCCTATTTAGGCTTATAGTCGTTTTAGTAAGTAGGAGAATGTTATTTGTAAATTTGTAACATTTTTTTCACCCTACATTAGATGAACGATGCCAGATCAAGCTAACGAAAAACGCAGTGGATTTAGCAACTTTATTCAGAGTGGTTTTGGACTCAATATTGCCTTGGGTGCAGGCATTGCTCTAGCAATTGGAATCATGGCCGCTGTTTTTATGTGGAGCATGAAAACAGCAGATTACCGAGTCCTTTTATCCAATTATTCTGATCGTGATGGCGGTGCTATCGTCGCAGCCCTCTCTCAAATGGCCGTTCCTTACAAGTTTTCAGAAGATGGTGGCACTATCTTGGTACCATCAGGTCAAGTTTATGACGCTCGCCTAAAGCTAGCAGCCCAAGGTTTACCCAGGGGAGGAAACATTGGTTTTGAGCTGATGGAAAACCAAAAAATGGGGACCTCTCAGTTTATCGAGCAAGTTAATTATCAGAGAGCTCAAGAAGGCGAATTAGCCAGAACCATTAATTCAATTGGGTCTGTTGCATCCAGCCGGGTTCATTTGGCCATTCCTAAACCGTCTGTTTTTGTTCGAGAAAAACAATTTCCTACCGCTTCAGTCATGGTCAACTTACAGCCTGGTAGAGCTTTGGACATGGGCCAAGTCAACGCCATCGTGCATTTGGTATCAAGCAGTATTCCTGAATTACCTGCCAAAAACGTCACGGTTGTTGATCAAAATGGCTCCCTACTCTCAGCCAAAACCAGCGATAGCAATGATCCAAATAAACTAGATCCATCACAATTAAAGTATGTCAGAGACATTCAAGATAATCTCAACAGACGTATCGAGGCGATACTGACCCCACTACTGGGTGAGGGCAATGTAAAAGCACAGGTGGCAGCAGAAGTTAATTTTGCTACTGTTGAAAAAGCAACCGAAACATACAGCCCCAATAGCAATCCAGAGAAAAATACTATCCGCAGTCAGAAGAGTAACGAATCAACCAGTTCAGATCCGGTTAAAGGTGGCATTCCAGGGGCAGCAAGTAATCAAGCTGGTGCTACTCCTGCAGCTGGTGCCGGGACTGCTGCTGGAGCAGCAACGAATGCTAAAAGAGAAAATATCGTCAACTACGAAGTTGATAAAGTTGTTAGCTACACCAAAGAGCCTGTTGGTGGCATCAAACGCTTAGCTGTGGCAGTTCTCGTTAATTTAAAACCATCGGTAGATGCTGAAGGTAAAACTACCCAAAAACCATTGACCGATGAAGAAAAAGCACAAGTCACTGCACTCATCAAAGAGGCTGTTGGATTCAGCCAAGATCGTGGAGATACGATCAACCTGACCAATAGCGAATTCAAACAAGTCGAAAAGGTAGATATTCCAGAGGAAGCATTTTGGAAACCTTATGCTAACTTATCAACTGCCAAAACTGTCCTTCAATACCTTGCAACAGCGGTTGTTTTATTCTTGCTTTACTCCAAAGTTCTTAAGCCACTCATGGCACGCATGGCGAGCGCATCTGTTGGTGGCAGCTTCGCTTTCGGCTCAGCTGGAGCAGGTGCAGGAGGTTTCGCAGGCGGAGCTGGTGGTGCCGGTGCAGCTGGCAATGCGGACCAAGAAGAAGAGGAAGAAGAAGTTGATGAAGAGCTCGATGCTGAAGCCAAGAAAATTGCTTCCGATCTTTCAGGTCTTGGCCGTAACTCTGGCAGCGACCTAAAAGCGGTTCAAAAATTTGGTGCTCAAAATCCTAAGGCTGTAGCAGCGGTGGTCAAAGATTGGATTAACGAATGAGCGCTGAGGGCTTAAAAAAATCTGCGGTATTAATACTTGCTCTTGGCGAAGAGAAAGCTGCAGATGTTCTCAAGAATCTGACATCCGATGAATTACAACGAATCAGTCGAGCCATTTCTGAATTAAAGGGCGTCAATGACGCTTATTTACGTAAAGTATTAAGAGACTTCAGCGTTGACGTCAAATCCCAATCCGCATTAGGGGTTAATAACGATGAATTCCTAAAAGATATTTTAGAGAAAACCCTCGGCGAAGAGGATGCCGGTCTTGTTCTTGGCAGAATCTTAAACAAACAAGATTACTCTTCAGGACTTGATGTTCTGAAGAACATGCCGGCCAAACAGGCGGCACAGTTGATTGTCAATGAGCACCCTCAAATCATTTCAACTATTTTGGTTTTCTTGACTCGCCAAAAAGCGGGGGAAATCCTCACTGAATTGCCGGTTGATGTCCGAAACGAAGTTATATCAAGAATCGCCACCTTAGATGGTATTCCCCCTGAAGCACTGACAGAGGTGAATATTTCTCTATCTAAATTATTGCTTAAAGATGATTCACAAAGGGGTTTGGGTGGAGTACGCCCTGCTGCTGAAATTCTTAACTTCTTAGGTACTGAAGTCAGTGACAATGTCATGCAATATGTTGCAGGTATTGATGAAGAGCTCTCTCAGCAAATCAAAGATGAGATGTTCATTTTTGATGACATCATCAAAATTCGCGATCGTGACATGGAAATTGTTCTTCAACAAATTTCTTCTGAAGGACTGGTCACTGCCCTCAAAGGTGTTTCAGAAGCCCTACGCGATAAATTTCTTAACAATATGTCGCGTCGTGCTGGTGATCTTCTTCGTGAAGATCTTGAGGCAAAAGGCCCAGTCAAATTATCAGAAGTTGAAAAACAACAAAGAGAGATTCTTGCGGTTGTTACAGGTTTATTGGGCGCAGGAACTATTTCTGTCATGTCTGAAGGTGATGAAGAAGAGTTCATTTAATGTCCGAACAGAAAATAGAGACTGCGTACGAAAGATGGGAGCTTGTCTCGCTCAATGAAGATCGTTTTAGACATCCCGATCCATCCATTGCAAAGTTAGCTCAGGAAATTATCGATGGCCGACAGGCCGAGTTCGCTGAAGGTAGGAAAGAAGGTCAGGCTGAAGGTTTTGTTCAAGGTCGTGAAGAAGGTTTTGCGCAGGGCTTAGAGGAAGCCAAATTTGAAATCACTGAAAAGATAGCCTTGTTGGTTGCCATGCAAGCCAAGTTATCGCAGCAGATTCAATTTGTTCGTGAAGAAATGGCAAAAGAGTTGGTTGACCTCACGCTGAATGCCGGCCGAGCCTTGGCCAGTAATGCTTTAGAAGCCAAGCCAGACCTGATCAATGACGTGATTCATCAAGCGCTTCAAGGGATACCCGTTTTTCAGTTGCCCGCAAAAATCATGTTGCATCCGAAGGATGCTTTACTTGTTGAAGAATTCCAGGGGCCCGCATTAAAACAAGCAGGCTGGGTGATTCAGCCAAATGATCAAGTTGCACGAGGGGATTGTCTAATTGAAACCGGAAGTAATCGCATCGATGCATCAATTGAATCAAAATGGCAAAAACTAGCAATCGCGATGGGTAAAAAGCCCACCGATAATCAAATTTGAGCATGTCAGATCTAAATTCAGATAACTCCATGCTGACTGATTTTGTTCAATCATGTCATGAGCGCATCAATGACGCTCAACTATTAGAAACCCAAGGAAAAGTGATTCGCGTGGCGGGCTTGGTCATGGAGGCGGTAGGCTTAAGACTGCCTGTTGGCAGCCCTTGCTACGTTTCCCTACCAAATAATTCGCGTGTTGACGCAGAGGTGGTTGGCTTTGATGGCGATCGTTTATTTTTAATGCCACTCGGAAACGTTGAGGGTGTAAGGCCTGGAGACTATGTCATTCCATCTGACAGTATTCCAAGGCCACTTTCTTTTGATCATGAAGCAACTCATGAGCAAAGCACCCCTTCATCAGGCAGATCACTACCGGTCGGATTTCAGCTTTTAGGAAGAGTGGTTGATGCAGCAGGAAAAGCTCTGGATTCAGGCCCGGCCATTGAAAGTTACCCCTCCGCCCCCTTGTACGTGCCACCGATCAACCCTTTGCGCCGATCACCGATCGTCGAAAAACTAGACACTGGAATACGTGCCATCAACGCAGGAATACCAGTTGGTCGTGGCCAGCGCATGGGTTTAATCGCTGGATCGGGCGTTGGCAAAAGTATCCTGATTGGCATGATGACACGCTATACAACGGCTGACATCACCGTCGTTGCCCTCATCGGCGAGCGTGGTAGAGAAGTGAAAGAATTTATTGATGACATCTTGGGTGAAGAAGGCTTGGCCAGGTCCGTGATCGTGGCCGCACCTGGTGATAATTCAGCGGTTATGCGCTTGCAAGGTGCTTTTTATGCAACCGCAATTGCCGAATATTTCCGAGATCAAGGCAAAAATGTTCTCTTGATCATGGA
>JAGVCB010000183.1 GCA_020059445.1 Polynucleobacter sp.
CAGGTAAGGAGGGTGGTAGTGGTTTGGGGCTGACTTTGGCGCAAACGTATGTGCAACAGAATTATGGTTTTATTGCTTGTACCAGCAAACCTGGAACAACTGACTTTCAAATGCAATTACCTTTCCGCTTAAAACCGGAAGGAAAACAATAAGAATCGGATGTTGATATGAAGCCTATTTGGATTGTGGATGATGATCAATCAATACGTTGGGTGTTGGAGAAAGCCTTGCAACGAGAGAACATACCTTATCGAAGCTTCTCCAATCCTCAAGATGTTTTAGATGCTTTTGATAATAAAGAAGAGCCGCAGGTTTTAATCTCTGATATTCGTATGCCGCGTGGCAATGGTATTGATTTATTGCAGCAGGTGAAAGCAGAGCACCCACATGTGCCTGTGATCATCATGACAGCCTATTCAGACCTTGATTCAGCGGTTTCATCTTTTCAAGGCGGTGCATTTGAGTACATTACCAAGCCATTTGATATTGCCAAATCAATTGAGTTGATCCGTCGAGCAGTCGATGAAAGTTTGAGATTGCAGAATCAAACTCAAGAAGGCGTTGTGCGCATGCAAGAAAGCACTGAGATTCTTGGGCAAGCTCCTGCAATGCAGGATGTCTTCAGAGTCATTGGACGTTTGTCTCAATCAAACGTCACGGTTCTGATCACGGGTGAATCTGGAACTGGTAAAGAGCTTGTAGCAAGGGCTCTACATAAACACAGCCCAAGAGCAGGCGGCCCATTTATCGCATTAAATACAGCAGCAATACCAAAAGACTTATTAGAGTCTGAATTATTTGGTCATGAAAGAGGTGCCTTCACAGGTGCTCAAACCATGAGGCGCGGTCGTTTTGAGCAAGCTGAAGGTGGTACTTTATTTTTAGATGAAATCGGTGACATGCCATTTGATCTACAAACTCGTTTATTGCGTGTTTTGTCAGATGGTCACTTCTACAGAGTAGGCGGTCATGATTCTCTTAAATCTAATGTGCGTGTGATTGCTGCTACTCACCAAAATTTAGAGGCCCGTGTTGCTGAAGGTTTATTCAGAGAAGACTTGTTCCATCGTTTGAACGTGATTCGTTTGCGCTTACCATCCTTAAGAGAGCGCAAAGAAGACATTCCTTTATTGGCTCGTCATTTTATGCAGACCTCTGCAAAGTCTTTGAGCATGGATCCTAAGCGCTTATCTGATGATGCTTTATTAGCTATTGCGCAATTGCCATTCCCCGGTAATGTTAGACAGTTAGAAAATTTATGCCATTGGTTGACTGTGATGGCGCCAGCTCAGGTGATATGTGCACAAGATCTGCCACCAGATGCAGTTGAGATCGGGGCTGATTTGCCAGAGGGTGTTGCCACTGAAATCTTGGCCAATATTAAAACATCAACTCCCGGAGATTGGGAGTCTGGTCTTGCATTATTAGCCAAGCAACTTTTGCAAGACGGTGGCCGAGATGTATTCAATATTTTGGAAACAAAGTTTGAGAAAGCTGTCTTGACTGCAGCATTAGAAGTTACCAGGGGTCGTCGCGTTGAAGCTGCAGAGCGTTTAGGAATTGGCAGAAATACAATCACCAGAAAACTTCAAGAACTGGGCATTGATACTTAAATTAATTAAGTCATCTTGACTGCGTTCATAATAGTAGGATTATTGTGAATTAAACCTATTTATGTCTGCTATTCGTCTTGCCACTTGGAATGTCAATTCCATCAAAGTTCGTCTACCCCATCTTTTGCAGTGGTTGGCTGCACAAGATGCTCTGAAGGCACCCATTGATGCTTTATGTCTTCAAGAGCTCAAACTCACAGAAGATAAGTTTCCGTTTGCAGAATTAGAAGCCGCAGGCTATTACTCATTGGTGGCCGGACAAAAGACTTACAACGGCGTCGCCATTCTTTTGCGCAAATCATCTTTGGCTGCAATAGCTCAAGATGTGCAAACAGCATTTTTGTCTCCCGTTAAAAATAACCCCAAATTTGTCGATGAGCAACAGCGCTTATTGGCTGCAACGGTGGCTTTCAATGGCAGAGCACCAATCAGAATCATCTCAGCTTATTTTCCCAATGGGCAAGCCCCAGGTACTGAAAAGTTTGCCTATAAGCTTGACTGGTTAGCTGGATTACATGATTGGCTCAGGGAAGAGATGGAAGAGCACTCAAGGATTGCTTTGTTAGGTGATTACAACATTGCTCCTGAAGATCAGGACGTGCATGATCCTAAAGCGTGGGAAGGCCAAAATTTGGTATCTCAAGATGAGCGAGATGCTTTTTCTGGTTTGATTGAAATGGGTTTTTACGACAGCTATCGTCTTTTTGAGCAGGCACCCAAAAGCTTTAGTTGGTGGGATTACCGCATGATGGGCTTCAGAAGAAACGCCGGTGTTCGTATTGATCACATTCTTCTGAGTGAAGCATTGAAAAATGACTGCATCGCAAGCTCCATTGATAAAACTCCTAGAGCTTGGGAGCAGCCATCTGATCACGCCCCTGTGATCACGACCTTAAGTTAGTCCTAAGTTAAGTCTTAAGCTAAACCACCATGTCTTAAAAGGGCATCAATCTCAGGTTCTCTACCTCTGAAGGCTTTGAATGATTCAGCAGCTGAACGGCTACCGCCAACTTCAAGAATTTCTTGTCGATAGCGTTCACCAGTGGCTTCATCCAAAATGCTGCCAGTTTTTTTGGCGGCCTCCTCGAATGCTGCGTATGCATCTGCAGACAATACTTCAGCCCACTTATAACTGTAGTAACCAGCTGAATAACCGCCTGCAAAAATATGACTGAAGGTATTAGGCCATCTTGATAAATCAGACTGCTTGATCACGTGTACTTGATCATTGATTTGTCTTGATAGTTGCAAGATATCCTCAGGTTTTGCTGAGTGTGGATCAAAGCTTGAGTGAAGGCGCCAGTCAGTCAAGGAAAACACCAACTGTCTTAAAGTGCCCATGCCATTTTGGAAATTCTTCGCAGCAATCATTTTTTCATAAAGAGATTTAGGCAAGGTTTCACCAGTCTCTACATGAGCAGTCATCTTCTCTAAAACCTCCCATTCCCAGCAAAAGTTTTCCATGAACTGACTAGGTAATTCAACTGCGTCCCATTCCACGCCATTGATGCCTGAAACACCCAAGGATCCTACTTGAGTCAACATGTGATGCAAACCATGGCCACACTCATGGAACATAGTGATCACATCATCATGACTGATGGTTGGTTGCTTGGTAATGCCGTTGACTGTTACAGGAGCAGGGAAGTTACAAACCAAATAAGCCACAGGCGTTTGAATTGTGCCATCAGAAAGATTTCTTCGGCCTCTGGCATCGTCCATCCATGCGCCACCACGTTTACCCGGTCTTGCATAAGGGTCTAGGTAAAAATTGGCTAGTAGTTTTCCACTCTTACTCAATACTTTGAATGATTGGACGTCTGCATGCCAAACTGGCAAAGAATCTTTTTCAATCTTCACGCCAAACAAGGTTTGCACAAGACCAAACAATCCATCAAGTACCTTTGGCAAAGGGAAGTATTGTTTGACTTCGTTTTCTGAAAAGGCGTAACGCACTTCCTTCAGCTTTTCTGATGCAAACGCCATGTCCCATGGCTCAAGACTTGAAAGATCTAGATGTTCTTTGGCGAAGTGCTGTAATTCTTCCCAATCTTTTTGGCCATGAGTTTGAGCTCTCTTGGCGAAGTCAGTTAAAAACTGATCCACCTCTGACACGGTTTTCGCCATTTTTGGTGCAAGACTCAAGGCCGCAAAATTTGCAAAACCAAGCATCTTTGCTTCTTCGTCTTTTAGGCGAAGTTGAGACAGCATATTGTTGGTGTTATCCCATTCTGCTTTGCCATCACTAAATTGTTCAGATAACTCTGAGGCTCTGGTGACATAGGCTTCATAGAGTTTTCTTCTAAGTGGTCTGTTTTCAGAAAGTTGCATGACTGGAAAATATGATGGGAAGTGCAGCGTGAATGCCCAGCCAACGAGGCCCTTCGATTCAGCAGTTTGTTTGGCAGCAGCTATGGCATCTTCTGGTAAGCCAGCCAAATCCTTTTCATCAATGACCACATGCACAAAATGGTCTGTTGCATCTAAGACGTGATCAGAAAACTCTTTGGATAACTGCGCTTGCTGATCTTGAATTTCAGCAAAACGAATCTTTTGCTCATCTGATAACTCAGCGCCACCCAAACGAAAATCTCTCAAGGAGTTCTCAATGACTTTGCGTTGAGCGCGATCAAGTGAAGAGAACTCAGATGCCTGGCTCAAGGCCTTGTATTTCTTGTACAACTCTAAATTTTGGCCAAGGTTGGTCCAAAAAGCAGTGACCTCTGGCAGCATTTCTGCATGGGCTTTTCTGAACTCTGGGGTATCAGCAACACTGTTCAAGTGACTGATCACACCCCAAGCGCGTCCTAAATTTTCAGTCGCGTCTTCAAGTGGCTCTACTAAGTCAAGCCAAGTGGCAGGAGTGGATGCTTGTAAAGACACATCAACCGCTTTTTGGGCTTCAGAGAGTAGTTGCTCAATAGCAGGTTTGATATCAACAGCCTTGATAGAGCTGTATTCGGGAAGGTTTTTGCCAAAGGCGAGTAGCGGATTGAGTAATGGATTATTCATACTCGTTATTATGTCCTGAAATTGAAATAAGTTCAGGCGAAAAAAGGCTTA
>JAGVCB010000211.1 GCA_020059445.1 Polynucleobacter sp.
ACCCACTTCTTCCAAAGTATGGTCAGTGCTCATCTCAATACCAAAACGCATTCTTAATACTTTGGCTTCACGCGGTGTCAATGAATCAAGGATGTCCTTGACCACATCACGCATAGAGTCATGCAAAGCTGCTTCTTGAGGAGCCAATGTGTTGGTGTCTTCAATGAAGTCGCCCAAGTTTGAATCTGCATCATCACCAATCGGAGTTTCCATTGAGATAGGTTCTTTGGCGATCTTCATGATCTTGCGAATCTTGTCTTCTGGAATCTCCATCTTCAACGCCAATGTTGCAGCATCAGGCTCTACACCTGTCTCTTGCAAGATTTGACGGCTGATACGGTTCATCTTGTTGATGGTTTCAATCATATGAACGGGGATACGGATTGTGCGGGCCTGGTCAGCAATTGAACGCGTGATCGCCTGACGAATCCACCATGTTGCATAGGTTGAGAACTTATAACCACGACGGTATTCAAACTTATCGACCGCCTTCATCAAACCAATGTTGCCTTCTTGGATCAAGTCCAAGAACTGCAAACCACGGTTGGTATATTTCTTAGCAATAGAAATCACCAAACGCAAGTTGGCAACAGTCATTTCACGTTTGGCTGCGCGAGCACGCTTTTCGCCCTCGTTCATCTTCTTGTTCACTTCTTTTAGTTCTGGAAGTGGCAACACCACGTTATTTTGAATATCAATCAACTTTTGTTGAATTTCTTGAATTGCAGGAGTGTTTCTTTCTAGAATCGCTGCGTAAGACTTGGCGTCTTTTAGCAAGATTGAAGACCACTTTAAATTCAGTGCTTGTTTTGGTAGAGCCGCTAGAACTTCACCGCGTGGCACACCCACTTTATCAACAAGCACTCGAACTAAACCGCGCTCCAAAGCCCAAACCTCATCTACTTGCTTGCGCATCGTGTCACAAAGTTTTTCTACAGACTTGGCTGTTAAGCGGAATCCCATCAATTCATTACGAATAGCTTCTTGTGCTTTTTTATATGCAGGAGAGTTATAACCTTCCTTCTCGTGAGCCTTGCGCATCTTTTCAAATTGATTACGAATCACCACAAATTTAACCAATGAAAGTTGCTTTAATTCTTCAAGCTGTTTAGCAGATGCAGTATTTCCACCACCGCCACCACCGCCTTCATCTTCACCCTCTTCGCCCTCTTCATCTTCAAGAGGTTCCTCTTCTTCAACGGCAGTCATTGGAATGTCTTCTGCGTTTGGATCAACCAAACCATCAACAAACTCATCGATCTCCATTGTGCCTTCTTCGATTTTCTTGACGTTGTCCAAAATCTCGACAATCGTCACAGGGCATGCTGACAATGCCATCACCATCTCTTTGAGACCGGCTTCAATTTTCTTGGCAATGACGATCTCGCCTTCGCGAGTCAATAGATCAACGGTACCCATTTCACGCATATACATACGTACTGGGTCAGTGGTTCTACCAAACTCAGAGTCAACGGTTGATAAAGCTGCTTCAGCTTCTTCTTCAGCTTCTTCTTCGGTTGTGGCAGAAGGTGCGTTCTCATTCAATAACAATGTTTCTGCATCAGGCGCTTGTTCGTAAACAGTGATGCTGATGTCGCTTAACAAGCTGATCAATGTTTCTAATGAATCAGAATCAGAGATTTCATCTGACATCACGTCATTGATTTCGCCATGCGTTAAGTAACCGCGTGACTTACCCATCTTGATCAAATGCTTCAAGCGAGCACGGCGCAACTCTTGCTGCTCTTCACTGCCTAATTTCTGGGCATTGAACTCTTGCAACAATGCTTTTTCTTTTGCTTTGCGATCACGTGCTTTTTGACGATCCGTGCGGTTATCCACATTTGGATCAACTGGCTCCACTGGCTTTGGTTTACGACCACGTGTCTTTTTAACTGGCTCACCATTCTCATCTGTAGCAACTTCCAAAGTTGCGCCATCTTCTTTAACTTTTCTGCTTACTTTTTGTTTTTCTGCATTTGCTAATTCTTTGGCTAGAGCTTTGGCTAACTTAGCTTCTTCCTTTAATTCTTTTGCTGTTTTAACCGCAACTTTTGCTGGCTTCTCTGCTTTAACTGGCTTAACTGGAACCTTAGCAACTACTTTTTTAGGTGCTGGCTTGGCAACTGCTTTGACAGGTTTTTTAGCCACAGGCTTAGCAGCAGCTTTCTTGGCTACTGGTTTGGCTACAGGTTTTTTAGCTACTGGCTTGGCTGCTTTTTTAGCAACAGGCTTAGCAGCAGCTTTTTTAGCTACCGGCTTCTTTGCCACAGGCTTGGCTGCGGGTTTTTTAGGAGCTGGCTTAGCAACCTTTGCAGCAGGCTTCTTAACCACTGGTTTTGCGCTTACTTTTTTAGGAGCTGCCTTAGAAATGACTTTTTTGGCTTTAGATACTGGCATAATGTTAGTACTCACTCACTTTAATAGACTAAGAAGTTACAGAACTGCTAACTTATTGAATTTCATTAGAAATTCGTAAACCTTGTATTATAGTCGGTGAGTTATAGTTTTTCCAGATTATTTGAGTTTTGTCATTAATTGACGATAGCGCTCAACATCACCCTCTTGGGTTTGACCCGCTGCTATTCTGGCAGCAATTTCGGTCATTTGATCTTTTAAATCAATGTGTTCCAATTTTTTCAAAGTACTGTAAAAGTCCTCTTTTGCGATATCTTCAGTTAAATCACTGTCCATGATTCTTTCGCGCAGGATGGCATAGGACTTCGCCAAAGGCGCCCGGTCTAACTGCTCCTGAAATACTGCAAAACCAACATTTGATGGCATTTGTTCGCATTGAAAAATCAAATCCGCCATCAAAGCCATGGCTTTCTCAGATCTTTTTTGGGCTGCACCCAAAATCAAACGCTTAGCTTCAGGCTCCAGTGTTCTGGCAAAGAATGGGAA
>JAGVCB010000025.1 GCA_020059445.1 Polynucleobacter sp.
AAATCCTGTCATTAACTATCCTCGTTCGCTGGCCTATGGGCACCCTTGAAGGATGCTGGGCGAGCACGTTTTTTTGACTCCGGCTTGTAGTGTTCTGCGACAAAATCACTCAACCAAGCTGAGGTTTCTGGATCAAGTGGAACATTTTCAACGGTTTCACCGCCATCCAATAAGCGGCCTGCTTCATAGTAACTGATACTCAAAAAATGGGGGACTGCGATTGGGTCGCCTCCATCAGGATGATCCTCTAAGCGCCACATCACAAACCAAGCAGGATATGTTGATGTGGCATTAAGGTAGTAGCCTTCCGCCTCATCCTTGAATAGCTCCAATTCAAATCCAGTAAAGAGCCACTTTTCAGACTTGTCGTCACGAAGTAAGCAAGTGGCAGGACGATCAGAAAGGATATGATCAGGTGTCTTGTGAGCAAATTGACCAATGTCATAAACAACCTCATCCAAAACCCAGCTGTACGATTGCCACGGGTTATCGATGAAGTCTTTGCGCATCACAACCGCAAGCTGAAGTTTCATGATTTAGGTGTTCTGCACAACAATACTTGGGAATTTGCTGCTCATGTCTTTTGACATCTCAGCCACTTGGATCGCAATCTTGCGAGCAATCCCTTTGTAAATCGCACTGATCGCACCATCAGGATCAGCCACCACGGTTGGACGACCAGAGTCAGCTTGTTCACGGATCGACAAGTTCAATGGCAAGCTGCCCAAGAAATCAATACCGTAGTCAGTACACATTTTTTGACCACCGCCCTGACCAAAAATATGCTCCTGATGATCACAATTTGGACATACATAAATACTCATGTTTTCAACAACGCCGATGATCGGAATACCGACCTTCTCAAACATCTTTAGACCCTTGCGAGCATCCAATAGAGCAATGTCTTGTGGGGTTGTCACAATCACAGCACCAGTGACCGGCACCTTTTGTGACAAGGTCAACTGAATATCGCCTGTGCCTGGCGGCATATCAACAATCAAATAATCCACATCACGCCAATTCGTTTGACGCAGGAGCTGCTCAAGGGCCGATGTGACCATTGGGCCACGCCAAACCATTGGGCTATCAGGATCAATCAAAAAGCCAATAGAACTTGCTTGTAAGCCATGGCCTTCCATGGGCTCAATGGTGTTTTCAGCAATTGATTCAGGACGACCCGTGATACCCAACATCATTGGTTGACTTGGGCCATAGATATCAGCATCCAAAATACCAACCGTGGCGCCCTCTGCGGCCAAGGCCAAAGCCAAGTTAACCGCTGTGGTGGATTTACCAACCCCACCCTTACCGCTTGAGATTGCGATGATATTTTTTACATTGGGCATCAATTTAACGCCGCGTTGAACCGTGTGTGCAACGATGTTCATGGTCACATTGGTGCTGACGTTTTTAACCCCAGGCACTTCACGCAAGGCAGTAATAACCAACTTTCGTATAAGGTCAATCTGGCTCTTGGCTGGATAGGCCAAAACCACATCCAAACTCACATCCGAACCATCAACCTTGATATTTTTAGCAGATTTAGAAGAGATCAAATCTTTGCCAGTATTAGGATCTATAACGCTTTTAAGCGCATTTTGTATGTTTTCTAGCGTTACCATCACTCTTATCTCCTAGTGCTTTTTTTGTTTTTTCAGCTCTCAACTATATCCGCAGACTAAAATCCATGCCTATGCGCCAAATTTTAGTCACTTCCGCCCTCCCTTATGCCAATGGTCAAATACATATTGGTCACTTGGTCGAATACATTCAAACCGACATTTGGGTTCGATTCCAAAGAATGCGTGGGCACGAAGTTCACTACGTGGGCGCTGATGATACGCATGGTACTCCGATCATGTTGCGTGCCGAGAAAGAAGGCATCACACCCAAAGAGCTGATTGCCAAGGTATGGAAAGAACATAAAAGAGATTTTGACGATTTCTTGGTTTCTTTTGATAACTACTATTCAACCGACAGCGCCGAAAATAAGACGCTTTCAGAAGAGATTTATATCAAGCTGCGCGAAGCCGGCTTGATTGAGAAGCGCGCCATTGAGCAAGCCTATGACCCAGTCAAAGAAATGTTCTTGCCAGACCGCTTCATCAAAGGCGAATGTCCTAAGTGTGGCGCCAAAGATCAGTATGGTGATTCTTGCGAAAAGTGTGGCGCAACCTACGCCCCCACAGATCTGAAGAACCCGTTCTCTGTGGTTAGTGGTGCAACACCCATTCGCAAAGTATCCGATCACTACTTCTTTAAGTTATCTGATCCACGTTGCGAAAGCTTCCTCAGAGATTGGACCCAAGTTAAAACTCCTTTGCAAGCTGAAGCTCGCAACAAAATGAAAGAATGGGTGGGCGAGCCAGGTGAGAGCCAATTAGGCGACTGGGATATTTCTAGAGACGCCCCTTACTTTGGTTTTGAGATCCCAGATGCTCCAGGTAAATATTTCTACGTTTGGCTAGATGCTCCGATAGGCTACTACGCGAGCTTTTTAAATCTTTGCCAACAAAAAGGTCTGGACTTTAACGAATGGACTAAACCAGATACGACCACTGAGCAGTATCACTTCATTGGTAAAGATATTTTGTATTTCCACACTTTGTTCTGGCCAGCCACTTTGCACTTTTCTGGCTACCGTACGCCGACCAACGTTTTTGCTCATGGCTTCTTGACCGTTGATGGCGAAAAAATGAGTAAGTCACGCGGCACCTTCATCACTGCCCACAGCGTGATTGAATGCGGCTTGAACCCGGAGTGGTTGCGTTATTACTTTGCAGCCAAGCTCAATGCGAGCATGGAAGATTTGGATTTGAATTTGCAAGACTTCACCGCACGTGTGAACAGTGACTTATTAGGCAAATACATCAATATCGCCAGTCGCAGTGCCGGCTTCTTGGTCAAACGTTTTGGCGGCATTGTTGATGATGCAGCGATGAGTCATCCCCTGCTCGGTCAATTAGCTGATGCCAAAGATGAAATCGCTGACTTATACGAAACCCGTGAATACGCCAAAGCTTTGCGTCGCGTGATGGAGTTGGCTGATTTGGTGAATGGCTTTGTTGACAGCAACAAGCCATGGGAAATCGCCAAAGATCCAACTAAAGAGCAAGAGCTACAGACCATTTGCAGCATCACTTTAGAAGCTTTCAGACGCTTGACCTTGTACCTCAAACCAGTGGTACCAAATGTGGCTGCTGGCGTTGAAAAATTCTTTAACATTGCACCAATGTCTTGGGAAGACGTGAATAAATCTCTTTCTTCCAAACAAGCGATCAATCCTTATCAACACTTGATGACTCGAATTGATCCTGTGATGATTGAAAAACTCATCGAGGCCAATCAGAAAAATTGATGGAAATTCAGTCTAAAAACCAAGCATCGATGGCTGTAAGGTAAATGTAGGCAGTTGATTCGTCTAAATCGCTACAATTGACAAACTATGGCCCAATACAAATCAAAAATCACCCACTTTTTGGAAGAGCTAAAAGCTCAAAACCCTCAGCTAGAGCAGGCTCAGCAAGAGGGGCGAGCTCTTTTATGGGATAAAACCCCCATCAGCCCAGAAGAGCAAGAACGTCAAAAAGCTGCTCGCGTGAAGCAAAAAGCGTACGTTTATCAATGAGCGATTTAATTACTGCCATTCCCGATGTCACTGATGGCATGTCAGACTCTTTTGCGAGACTCTATGGCGAGCCTTTATTTCAGCTTCCTTCTGATCTGTATATTCCACCCGATGCCCTAGAGGTTTTCTTAGAGGCTTTTGAAGGCCCGCTGGATCTTTTGCTGTATTTGATTCGCAAACAGAACTTCAACGTTTTAGACATTCCGATGGCCGAGGTAACAAAGCAGTACCTTGGTTATATCGAACAAATTCGTCACACCAATTTAGAACTTGCCGCTGAGTATTTGTTGATGGCTGCCATGTTGATTGAAATCAAATCGCGCATGCTCTTGCCAATGAAAAAAGCGGACAGTGATGAAGAGGTAGAAGATCCTCGTGCAGAGTTGGTTCGACGATTACTCGAATACGAGCGTATGAAACTGGCCGCTCAAGAGCTCGACAAGATGCCGGTGCTTGGTCGTGACTTTTATAAAGCCAGTGGTCACGTTGATACGACTGTGGCTATCACTTGGCCTGACATCAACCCAAATGACATTCAAGCAGCCTGGAAGGATGTTCTTTATCGGGCCAAGCTCAATCAACATCACACCATCACGCGTGAGCAATTGTCTGTGCGTGACTTTATGACGCGCATTTTGCGACGTTTGCAAGGTGAGCGCTTCATTGAATTTACTGATTTATTTGAAGATGCGATCGCTACTGGTCAAGGTGCACCAATGGTGGTGGTCAATTTCATTGCGATGCTTGAGCTCTCTCGAGAGTCTTTGATTGAAATCACTCAGGCAGAGCCGTACGCCCCTATTTATGTGCGTTTGGCGTATTCGCCCAACTAACATCAACACCCAAAGAAAAACCCCATGAAGATCATCAGCGACATTCAAGATTTGCGTGATCAATTGCGCGGCCAAAACCGAGCGGTGTTTGTTCCTACCATGGGCAACCTTCATGAAGGCCATCTTTCTTTGATGCGCTTGGCCAGACAGCATGGCGACCCAGTGATTGCCAGCATCTTTGTCAATCGTTTGCAGTTTGGCCCCAATGAAGATTTTGATAAATACCCACGCACTTTTGATGCTGATGTTGAGAAGCTAGAAAAAGAAGGTGTGTATGTCTTGTTTGCGCCCACTGAAAATGATTTGTATCCAGAGCCTCAAGAATATCGGGTTGAACCCCCTCAGAACTTAGGCAAGATTCTTGAAGGTGAATTCCGCCCAGGCTTCTTCCAAGGCGTGTGCACAGTGGTTTTAAAACTATTTTCATGCGTTCAACCCAAGGTGGCTGTGTTCGGTAAAAAAGACTATCAGCAACTGATGGTGATTCGCCAGATGTGTCGCCAATTGGCGCTTCCAGTGGATATCGTCCCAGCCGAAACAGTTCGTGCCGAAGATGGCCTAGCCCTCTCTTCAAGAAACGGTTACCTATCGACAGAAGAACGATCAGAAGCTGTGCAGTTGATTCAGACACTGAAAGAAATCCAAGAAAAAGTATTGCAAGGCAAATTAACGCCTTCAGATATCTTTAAAATTGAACAAGACGCATGCATTAAATTAAGCACCAGAGGATGGGTACCTGATTACGTTTCTGTGCGTAAACGCCATGATTTACTGAGCGCAAATGATGCTGATCTTTCAAGTAATGAGCCATTGGTCGTTTTGGCTGCAGCGAAATTAGGTAAAACGCGCCTCATCGACAATCTAGAAATCTGATCAAGATGTTCTCAAAAGGCTTTTCAATCGCATTGATCGCCTCTCAAGTACTACTTGGCATCTCAGTCAGCCTTGGGTGTAATGACAGTCTTGCAAAGCAAGAACGCTACCCACAACGCATCGTCACCCTAGCCCCTCATTTGAGTGAGCTGGTGGATGCGGCTGGAGGTTCTGATCGTCTGGTGAGCGTCAGTGCCTTTAGTAACTTGCCTGAATCAGTCAAACAATTACCCATCACCAGTGATGCAAGATCGATTGATCTTGAAAAAATGAAATCACTTCGTCCTGATTTGATCATTTACTGGCTTGGCGGCACATCTGAATCTCAGATTCAATCGATCAAAAAAACTTTTAATAAAGATGTTCAATTCATCGCTGTTCAGCCTAAGAAACTATCAGACATTCCCACCGATATAGAAACCATTGGTAAAGCCTTGGGTACTGAGACAATTGCAAAAAAGAATGCCGATACGCTTAGATTAAAAATTGCAGAGCTAAGCAAAAAACAGCAAAGTGCCAAAGAACGAAACACCAATCAAAAAAATACTAGCGAAAGAAAAGTCAGGGTGTTTTACCAAGTCTGGGCACAACCACTGATGACACTCAACCAAGATCACATCATTGGCGACATCATTCAACGATGTGGTGGTGAGCAATTATTTGCCCATGAGAAAGTTCTGGTTCCAACAGTCAGTAGAGAGGCCGTCATTAAAGCCAACCCAGAAATTATCTTTACCGCAGTCGACAGCGCCAAGATGAACACTGATTGGTCAATGTGGTCATCCTTCCCGCAACTGGCCGCCACAAAAAACAAAGCCTTCATTGATCTTGATGGTGACATCATCAGTAGACCATCACCGCGCATCATGCAAGGCGCACAAAAGATCTGCACTGAAATCAATAAAGTACGCTAAGCCGTCAACTTTGCCAACCACGGCATCATCAACCTCACCATTAATTAACTAACTATCAAGCTGGAACGTAAATCGTTTGACCGGCAGCTGTTTGAGCAGTTGAAATTGGATGACCGAGTGATCTTTCCAGATTAATTGGATTAATCACTTCTGATAAAGACCCCGCCAGATAAGATCCATCATTCATCAACAGCAATCCGTGCGTGAAGCCTCGCTGAATTAAGCCAATGTCATGCATGCTGGCAATCATGGTTTGTTCACAAGCATTGCTTTGTTGAACCAGGGTGTTGAGTAAAGCAACTTGATGACCAATGTCTAAATGCGAGCTTGGCTCATCCAAAAGAATGGCCCGAGTATTTTGCGCAAAACAGGCTGCTAAAGACACTCGTTGACGCTCACCACCAGACAAAGTTTGCCACTGCGCATTGGCTAGATGGGCAACATCACAAGAACGCAAAGCCGCTTGAGCTTGCTCGCCACTACTTGAAGCATCAAGATGCCATGGCCATTGAGCAGCCATGACAATATCAATCGCTCTGAGACCCACACCACCAACCGGGAACTGTTCTGCATACGCCCTGACTTTTGCAAGATCTTCTGGTTTGTAAGCACTCAAGGCTTGGCCCAACCAATTGATTTCACCAGCAGAAGAATTGGCTTGAACGCCTGCAATGATTCTCAGTAAAGTGGATTTACCAGCACCATTGCGGCCAATCAAACACCAGCGCTCACCCTTCTTCACTTGCCAATTCAAATCATTGATCAAGGTACGCCCAGGAACATGAACGTCCAAATGTTTTGTTTCTAAAATAATCGAGGCATCTTTGGCAGAATTGATATTCGTCATGTATTCCAATGCCTAAAACGAGACAAGATCCACAAGAAACTTGGCACTCCAATCAAAGCAGTGATGATGCCCACTGGTAATTGAGAAGGCGCGATGATGGTTCTAGCGAACATATCAGCCAGAACTAAAAAGGTACCCCCCAATAAAGCAGATGCGGGCAACAAGAACTTTTGATCAGGGCCATGCTTTTTAACAATCCATGCTCTTAAAAGATGTGGCACCAACAATCCAACAAACCCAATGGAACCTGCGATCGATACCGCAGCTGCTGCAGATAAAGCAGATAACAAGACCATCATCCATTGGACATAAGACACATCAACACCCAAGGTCAAAGCCTTATCAGTACCCAATTGCAGCAAATGAATTTTTGGAGAAAATCTCCACACCAAAATCAACACAGATAACCAAACGCCCAAGATGGCACCGACAGCCTCAAGACTGATCACTGAGTCCAGATCACCCATCAGCCAATGGATCATGCCAGGCATGGCTACATGAGAAGCAAATGTGATCATCAGAGTACTGATAGCACCACAAGCGGTGGCAATCATCACACCAGCCAATAACATCCGTGAAGGATGAGCAGAATAGCCACCAACCAACAGCCACAATAAGAGCATCACAACGATCGCTCCCATCCACGCACCGCCAGCAACCCAAATAGTTCCAGCGCCACCCATCATCAAGACAGCTAAAGCACCCACCGAG
>JAGVCB010000042.1 GCA_020059445.1 Polynucleobacter sp.
ACATGACTCGACGCAAAGGCTTGTTGGATGGTTTAGGTCTTCCAGGCAAACTTGCTGACTGCCAAGAAAAGGATCCAGCCAACTCTGAATTGTTCATCGTCGAGGGTGATTCTGCGGGCGGTTCTGCTAAGCAAGGTCGCGACAGAAAATTTCAAGCCATTTTGCCGCTCAAGGGAAAAATCCTTAACGTTGAGAAAGCACGCTTTGACAAAATGTTAAGCAGTCAAGAGGTCGTAACTTTGATCACGGCGCTTGGCACAGGTATCGGTAAAGAAGAATACAACGCTGACAAGTTGCGTTATCACCGCATCATCATCATGACCGACGCGGACGTTGACGGAAGCCACATTAGAACATTGTTGTTAACTTTCTTCTATCGTCAAATGCCAGAGTTAATTGAGCGTGGGCATATTTATATTGCACAGCCGCCTCTTTACAAAGTTAAGCAGGGTAAAAATGAGCAATACATCAAAGATGATGTGGCATTAAATGCTTATTTACTTAATTTAGCTCTTCAGGGTGCCAGCGTTTCATTGGCAGACGGTTCTTTAATCGACAACGAGCGCCTGATTAAGCTGTCATCAGATTATCAAACGATTCAAAGCGTCGTCGATCGCCTATCAAGAACCATGGATGAGGGTGCATTAAGAGCGATTGCCAACGGGGTGCGTTTAAATCTAGATACAGAAGCTGAGGCAAATAAGTCTGCAGAAGGCCTTAACAGTTATTTTGCAAATTCTCATGAGCGCATCGCTAAGCCACAAATCATTGTGCAAAAAGATGAGCGCACAGAGCGCTTCCGTTTGTTGCTTTCAAGAAAAGTACACGGTAATACCAAGTTATCTTTGATTGATTCTGATTTTGTGCATGGCGCTGATTATGAGTCCTTAGAAAAAGCTTCGGCAGCCTTAACGAACGTGTTGGGCGCTGGCGCAACAGTTAAGCGCGGCGATCCAGATAAAACAGTTAAAGAGGCGAGCGTAAAAGATTTTCGCGAAGCCATGGAGTGGTTACTTTCAGAGGCCGAAAGAGGTGTCAGTCGTCAGCGCTACAAGGGTCTTGGAGAAATGAACCCAGGTCAACTTTGGGAAACAACGATGGACACCAACACCAGAACGTTGTTAAGAGTACAAATTGAAGATGCTATTGCTGCTGACCAAGTATTCACGACTCTGATGGGTGATGAGGTTGAGCCTCGCCGTGCATTCATTGAGTCCAACGCGCTGATTGCTAGAAACATTGATGTCTAAGAATTTGGCAGGCAACAAATTGGTTGTGGTTCGTGAGTCTAGGGTTCACGGTAATGGCGTTTTCGCAAAACGTGACATTCCAAAGGGCACCAAGATCATTGAGTACACTGGCGAGCGAATCAGTTGGAAGGAGGCGGTCAAGCGTCATCCTCATGACCCAACGCAGCCAAACCATACCTTTTATTTTGGTTTAGAAGACGGCTCAACCATTGATGCTAAATACGGCGGTAACGCCGCAATGTGGGCAAACCATTCTTGCAAACCAAATTGTGAAGCTTTAGAGGAAGACTTTGGTAAAACCACCAAGGTTTTCTTATATGCTAAAAAAAATATTGTTGCCGGCGATGAGCTTTTTTACGACTACGGCTTGGTTGTTGAGGGTAAACAAACTAAAAAGTTAAAAAAAGAATATCAATGTCGTTGCGGCCAAAAAAATTGCCGCAAAACCATGTTGGCAAAAAATAAATAAACAATATGTTCATTAGCATTCAAGAGCTCGAGGCAGCCATTAATTTTTGGCGGGATCAGTCCCCCTCACGGGGCGAAGCTTTGCAACTTTGCCCACAGGCTTCTGCACTAGCAAAGCCTTACGCATTGATGATCATTCAATCATCACAAAGAGTTCCTTTGGATGGATTGAGTGAGGTTGCACAAATCGCTTGGAAAGAATACCTCTTGCGCAAAGGTTAACGATGAGCAACCACGCCATATTTGATTACATTGTTGTTGGTGCTGGTAGCGCTGGTTGTGTATTGGCCAATAGGCTTTCATCAGACCCTCAAAATAACGTATTACTGATTGATGCGGGCAGCAAGGACAACTATCTTTGGATTCATATACCAGTTGGTTATTTGTATTGCATCAATAATCCCAAAACTGATTGGATGTTCAAAACCAAGCCCCAGGCTGGCCTCAACGATCGTAGTCTCATTTATCCTCGCGGAAAAGTGTTGGGCGGCTCGTCATCCATTAATGGCATGATTTACATGCGTGGGCAAGCCCAAGATTATGATCAGTGGGCTCACGAAACTGGTGATTCATCATGGTCATGGCGCGACGTTTTGCCATACTTTAAAAAGATGGAAGATTATCACTCTGGCCCTTCAGAGTTTCACGGTGTTGGTGGCGAATGGCGTGTTGATAAACAGCGACTCAAGTGGAAGGTCTTAGATATTTTCAGGGGCGCTGCCGAGCAAGCGGGCGTTCCTCCAATCAATGACTTTAATTGCGGTAATAATTTCGGCTCATCCTATTTCGACGTTTCTCAAAAAAATGGTTGGCGCTTAAATGCCTCCCAAGCCTTTATTAAGCCAATAAGAAGCCGCAAGAATTTAACTGTGTTGACAGGTGCAACCATCGATCGTTTGGTTTTTAATAATCAACGTTGCGAAGGCATTTCTTTTTTCTATGACGGTCAGCAGCAAACCGCGCTGGCTGATAAAGAAGTTCTTTTATCTGCTGGTGCCATTGGGTCTGTGCAAATTCTTGAGCGCTCTGGTGTGGGCGACGAAAAAAGATTGCAGGCCTTGAGCATCCCCGTCATCAAGCACTTGCCAGGGGTCGGCGAAAATCTACAGGATCACCTACAAATCAGATTGGTCTACAAAGTAAGTGGCTTAAAAACATTGAACATGTTGGCATCTCGTTGGTGGGGCAAGTTGTTGATCGGACTTCAATACGTTTTAACCAGAAGCGGTCCAATGTCGATGGCCCCCTCTCAGTTGGGAGCCTTTGCGCACTCTTCTGCAGCACATGATCGACCAAACATTCAGTATCACGTACAGCCCCTATCTCTTGATAAGTTTGGTGATCCACTCCACTCTTTCAATGCATTTACAGCAAGCGTTTGCAATTTAAGACCAAGCTCCAGGGGCAGCGTACACATAAC
>JAGVCB010000213.1 GCA_020059445.1 Polynucleobacter sp.
AGAGTTCTAACAATTGCTGATTTTGAAGCTTTAGCCCCAGCGGTTGGCCTTGAGTTATTAGATCGTGTTGTTTTCCATGACGGACAGTCTGTGGAGTTTTTGCCTAACCTAAGGGGAAGTCTTGCAGTCTATCGTGCACGTCGGGCCAAGTAAAACCAAAGCATTACTCGTTTGCATATTTCTAGGTTTTTCTAGTGGACTGCCTTTGTTCATTCTATATAACTTGCTGTCAGCATGGTTAAAGAGTGAGGGCGTTGATTTAAAGGCGATTGGTTTATTTGCACTGGTGGGTATGCCTTACACATGGAAGTTCTTGTGGGCTCCTGCGATGGATAGATTCAAGTTACCATTTTTAGGGCGCCGCCGCGGTTGGATGGTCGTGACTCAAATTGCTGTAATGTTGGCTGTGATCTTGATGGGCCAATTCAATCCCAGCACTGAAATTTGGATTGTGGTTTTTTTAGCCTCCATTGTTGCTTTCTTCTCAGCGAGCCAAGACGTCGTGGTGGATGCTCATCGACGTGAGTGGTTGACCGAAGGTCAGATGGGTTCTGGTACAGCTCTCTTCGTCAATGCATATAAGTTATCAACATTGGTACCTGGATCGCTTTCATTGATTTTGTCAGACATCATCACTTGGGATTGGGTATTTTTTATCACCGGCTTATTCATGCTCCCCGGTATTTTGACAACGTTATTGGTATCAGAGCCGAGAGAGTATGGCCCTCCACCGCTAACCATGAAAGAGGCAGTGATTGAACCCTTTAAGGAGTTCATTCATCGCTCTGGATGGAGGCATGCAGCTTTAATTTTGTTATTTATATTTCTTTATAAACTCGGTGATTCGATGGCGAGTGCCTTAGCCACACCTTTTTATATTGAGCTTGGGTTTACCCGAACAGAGATTGGCGTTGTTGCCAAGAATGCAGGTCTTTGGGCCAGCATCCTGGGAGGAATCCTTGGCGCCTATTGGATGTTAAAAACAGGCGTCAACAAAGGCTTGTGGATTTTTGGCGTTCTGCAAGCGGTGGCCACGTTTGGTTTTGTGGTGTTAGCTCAGTCAGGTCCTGATTTGTGGATTTTATCTTGGGTGATTGGTTTTGAAGCAATCACTGCAGGTCTTGGTACTGCGGCTTTTACAGCCTATCTTGCCTTGGAAACCAATCCACGCTTCACTGCCACTCAATTTGCATTGTTCACCAGTCTATCTGCTGTACCGCGAACTTTTATCAATGCATTAACGGGTTATATTGTTGAGTTCACTGGGTGGACTAACTTTTTCATTATTTGCGTTGTTTTAGCATTGCCCGGTTTGATGTTATTACCTAAGATTGCACCATGGCGCGAAGAAAAAAAATCTCCATTTGAAAAAACGGCTTGATCAAATGATTTCATCATATCTTCCTAATGTAAAAAGATATTTTTTATTTTTTTTAGTTGTTTTATTGGCTGGGTGTAGCAGCTCATCAAGACAAGTTGGTCCAACAGATGGCGTGCGGGTTGGCAATAGTTCTAGCCTCAAAGACATGGTGCCGGCCAGTCAGTTAGAGGCATCTGCTGCCAAGCAATACAACACCATGAAGCAAAAGGCATCTGAGAAAAAGGCCTTGGCGTCTGATAATCATCCCCAAGTCATTCGCTTGAGAGCAATCTCTAAAAAAATATTGCCGCATGCCTATGCATGGAATCCAGAATCTCAGGCTTGGAAATGGGAAGTTAATTTATTCATTTCTGATGAAGTCAATGCATTTTGTATGCCTGGTGGAAAGATCGCTTTTTATACGGGCATCATTGAAAAGCTGAAATTAAATGATGATGAAGTTGCTACTGTGATGGGACATGAAATCGCGCATGCTTTGCGTGAGCATGCCAGAGACCGAATTGCCAAAGCGCAGCTGAGTAACTTGGGCGCGAGTGTTTTATCTTCAGCATTGGGCTTAGGTAATCTGGGAGGGCAAGCATTGGGGCAAGGTCTTCAAATCTTAGGCCTCAGTTTTTCAAGAGCGGATGAAAAAGATGCTGATTTGGTTGGCATGGATATCGCCGCCAGGGCTGGCTATGACCCACGCGCCGGAATTTCTTTATGGCAAAAAATGGGTCAGCTATCAAAAGATAAACAACCCGAGTGGCTCTCAACCCACCCATCTGGCGATAGTCGAATTTATGAAATTCAAAGAAATATCAACGAGGCTTTATTTTTGTATGCGCGCGCCAAAAATACCACCGTTGATAAATTGCCGAATTACAAACCTTAAGATTTAAATGCCCTCGTAGTCAATGATCAAAGGGGCATGATCAGAGAATCTTTCAGCTTTATAAATTTCTACGCGTTGCGCCTTCTTGGCAATCCCAGGGGTTGCGATTTGATAATCAATTCTCCAGCCCACATTTTTTGCGTACGCTTGACCTCTTTGGCTCCACCATGTGTAACACTCATCCTCGGTGCTGGGGTGTAAGTGTCGATAGACATCCATGAAGCCCGCTTCAGTGAAAAGATGCGTCATCCATTCGCGTTCTTCTGGAGTGAAGCCGGAGTTTTTGAGATTGCCCTTCCAATTCTTTAAATCAATTTCTTTGTGAGCAATGTTGATATCACCACAAAGAACAATCTCTAAACCTTCTGACTTGAGCTGTTTGATGTGCGGCATGAACAATTCAAGAAATCTGAATTTAGCTTCTTGGCGCTCGGGTGCGCTTGAGCCCGAAGGAAAGTAAGCTGAAATCACAATTAACTTGCCAAATCGCGCTTCAACGTAACGACCTTCAGCATCAAACTCGCCATCATCAAAGCCAATTTTGACGCTGTCAGGCGCTTTTTTTGAGTAAAGGCCAACACCGCTGTACCCTTTTTTTGCGGCATATTGAAAAAATCCATGATAGCCATTGGGGCTCATCAAGTTGCCATCTAAATCAGCCTCTTGAG
>JAGVCB010000106.1 GCA_020059445.1 Polynucleobacter sp.
AACTCAAGACATGATCAAGTCATTGAAGGCTGGAGCTCAATTGAAGGTGGGTTGTGATCATAAAGAATACCCATCACACGTTGAATCTTTGCCGCCAGAGACTCTGGCTTCATTGATTGAAGATTTGGTTTAAGGAATAACATTCAGTTGATATGTTTGGAAAAGTAGTCTGAATTAAAAAATGCCGCTAATGCGGCATTTTTTATATCTACTTGATTGATTTAATCACTCTCAGCCTGGCTGAAGCTCTTTCGTACTTACTTCCAGCCCAATTCTCTGGCGATAAACTTTTTCGCTTGCTCTGTTTGTGGGTCCTTGAAAAAGTCTTGAGTGTTTCTGGATTCAAGACACACGCCTTCGTTCAAGAAAATAATTCGGTCTGCCAGTGTTTGAACTTGACCCAAGTGATGGGATGTAAAGATGACGCCGCACCCCTCATCTGCCATTTGCCGAATGATGGCTTCTACCTGCTCTGTGGTGCTTGGATCTAGATTGGCTGTAGGTTCGTCTAAAAGAATCATTTTCGGGCGTTGACACTTGGCTCTAGCCAAACTCAGGCGTTGTCTTTCACCTGCAGATAACTTCAACGCGGATTGGTTTTTAAGATGGGTCAGTCCTACAGAAGCTAAGGCTTGGTCAATATCATTTTCTGTGACCTTATATTTACCCAGGCTATCTTTAACAATGGCCATATTAGTTCTAACACTCGCCTTGATAAGTGGGGTGTGATGCAGTACCAGTGCAGACTCAAGTTCAGCCCAACCAGGCTTGTAAGTGCCTGAATCTGCCTCAATAGCACCATGCAATAGTTTGAGTAGGGTGGTTTTGCCTGAGCCATTTGGGCCAATCACTGCTGTGATGCCTTGTTTTGGAATTTGACCAGAAATGGAAAGAATATTGCGTTCATCTCGATGAATCACAATATTATTTAAGTCAATCATCAAGTCTTTATCCATAGCGACGCTCAGCAAAAGATTTGATGACGGATGTCATTAGATTGGCAATCAGTACTGCGCCTAATAAAACTAAACCCAAAGCGAGCGCTAGAGGAAGATCGCCTTTGCTGGTTTCTAAAGCAATCGCCGTGGTCATGGTGCGTGTGACTCCATCAATGTTGCCGCCAACAATCATGACGGCACCCACTTCAGAAATTGCTCTGGCAAAACCAGCCAGTAGGGCAATTGATAGAGAAAAGCGACAATCCCATACAAGCCACTTGAGCTTTGCAGCAATAGGTAGTCGTAGAGCTGACATTGTTTCTCCATGAACCCGCCAACCATCTTCAATGATTTGGCGAGTCAGTGCTGCAATGAGTGGAGTCGTCAAAACAGACTGGGCCAAGATCATGCCTTTGGAAGTAAATAACCAATTTAAATCCCCCATTGGACCCGTTCTGGATAGAAGGATGTAAATAACAACTCCGACAATCACTGTGGGGACACCCATGAGACTATTTAATATGACAACAACACCTTGCCTACCTGGAAAATTTTGAATTGCAATAAATGCGCCCAGTGGCATGCCCAGTAAACAACCAATCAAGAGGGCTGTGATACTGACTTGCAAAGAAACCAAAACAATGCCAAATAAATTGGCATCGAATGTTTCTAAAAGGGTAAATGCTTCGCTAATAGCTGAGAACATCGCGATAGCTTAATGGTTTTTTCGACCTCGTGTTGAAACGAGGTCGATTGCAAAAGATCATTAAATAGATTCGTTAATTACTTCTAATAGTATTTATTTCTTTGCGTTAGGGAAAAAGCTTTGTTGACCTTCAACTTTATAACCAGCAATGGTTTGCTGACCTTCTTTAGAGATGATCCAGTCAATGAATGCTTGACCCTCAGCCTTTTTGACTTGAGGATGTTTGCTTGGGTTAACTAACATCACACCATATTGATTGAAAAGCTTTGCATCACCTTCAACCAAAATGACTAAATCACCTCTGTTTTTAAAGGTAAGCCATGTAGCGCGATCCGTTAGGATGTAGCCATTCATGCCTGAGGCTGTATTCAAAGCAGGGCCCATGCCTGAACCTGTTTCTTTATACCAAGGTTGAGTAGCTGAAACTTGAATGCCAGCGGCTTTCCAATAGCGAAGTTCTGCGGCATGGGTGCCACTTTTATCACCACGAGAAATGAAGGTGGATTTGGTGGTAGAAATTTTTTGAAGAGCTGCTTGGATATTTTTACCTTTGGTCTTTGCTGGATCAGATTTTGGGCCAATTAATACGAAATCGTTGTACATCACTTCAATACGTTTTTCAGCAAAACCTTCTTTTACAAACTTCTCTTCAGCAACCTTGTCATGCACAAAAACCACATCGGCATCCCCGCGACGACCAATGTCTAACGCTTGGCCAGTGCCCACAGCAACAACCTTCACTTGAATACCTGTTTTTTTCTCAAAGGCAGGAAGCAGGTGCTTAAAAAGACCTGATTGCTCGGTTGATGTCGTTGATGACACCACAATGCTCTTTTGAGCATGGCTTAGACCAATGGTGGAAAAAGCCAATACTGCCAAAGCACTCATTTTTAAAATATTACGTTTATTCATCTTGTCTCCTTTGTGAATATGGCTATATCATCAACAATCATTTAAACAATATCAATATGTAATTAATTTCATATGCAAATTAAGATTAAACCCAGTGTTTTTATTCACAATAAACAGAAAGTTCACACTGAGCCGGTAGACCTGAGTTGGGTGGCTGGATTGCTAAGAGGGGTTCAGGATGGACGTTCCTTGCAGTCTGCCGCCGAAATTATGGACATGTCTTATAGAACCCTTTGGAACCGCTTGAAAGCGGCTGAGAAGGAGCTAGATTGCCGTCTTTTGATGAGCGTGAAGGGGCATGGCTCAAGTTTGACTGAGGCTGCTAAAACTCTGCTGGCCATTGTTGATGAAGTTGATAAAGAGTTTTCTGAGGTGAGAGAAGAGCAAGAAAAGAGATTGCAGCTTCACTTAGAAAATTTAAATAGTGATGATCATAAAAAATGGTTATTTTGTGCCAGTAACGACCCCATACTGGAGGAGTCTATACAAGGCATTCATGCGTTTGAGCTCCGAACCATGGGTTCTGGTCAAGCTTTGGAGCGATTGTTATCGGGTGATGCTGATTTTGCTGGATTTCACGTGCCAGATGATGACAGTATCACGGCAGTTCGTCGGCGCTTGTCGGCTGAAGGGATACAGGCTTACCCAGTCATGAGGCGCAGTCAAGGTTTGATTGTGGCTAAAGGTAATCCGATGGGTATTAAACAGTTGAAAGATTTAGCCCGACCAGAGATTCGTTTTATCAACCGTCAACGTGGCGCGGGTACGCGATTGTTGCTCGATAAGCTCTTGGATGCCCAAGGCCTACCATCTCAGAAAATTAAAGGCTACCAGCGTGAGGAATTCACTCACTCGGCGATTGCAACAGCGATTTTGGCTGGCACTGCTGATGTGGGGGTGGGGCTTAAAAGTGTTGCCATTGAATATGGACTGCACTTCATCCCTTTGAGTGATGAAACCTACTTTTTAGCCATGTCACCAAGCTTGGTGAAGCGCAGTGCTGTGAGTGAACTGATTCGAAAAATACGCACAGCAGCCGAAAAGAAGGCTGGATATCAGGCAGTGAAGCTCAGACAGAAAAGTAAATAGACGCACAAATTGATAAATATCAATTTTTAAGATTTTTAATAATCGTAGATTCAAACACGAAGTGCAACACGGTTGAAGGACTGCATAAACACTTCATGCGGGGTTTTAAATCCCAGCCTCTTGCGAGGACGGTTATTCAGTT
>JAGVCB010000162.1 GCA_020059445.1 Polynucleobacter sp.
AGCATTTTGAAAATTTCTAAACGCTTAAGGGTCAATGTGTAATAGAACAATGCGCCAATCAACAAGCCAATACCCAAAGTGATCCAGTACCACATTGGCACTGGGGCACGCTCTGCAGCAACAGCATCAGCTGAAGGGATTTCTGAAACACCTGTTGAAGCCATGTTTGCAGAAGAAGCTGGTTTTGTATCCTCTTCAGCGCCTGGAGGTAAGGACACAGCTTCTCCTTCAGGTTGAGTCTCTCCTTCTGCTGACTCTAAGCTGATCATACCGCCATCACTCACCATTTCAACCACAGCTGAAGAGACTTCAACAGGTTTGGTGGCTGTTCCATACATGGCCGTCATCACAACCGCGAAAAATACCAATGGCCCAATGATGATCAAGAACTGCTTGAACAACTCGCCCAAGCTCATATTGCTTGCAGCACGGCCTTTCATGACTGCTAATAAACCTGGTAAGGCACGCTGACTATATTGAGCAAAAATTTGTGATGGTGGCGTTAAGGCAACATGACGATCTTCTTCAGACATTGGCGGAGCAAGCTCAGGCTTGATTTTCGCCACGATGATCACGTAACCAATGTACAAGGTCGCTAACATCAAACCAGGGAAGAAGGCGCCCGCGTATAACTTCACCACTGATACACCGGCGGTTGCGCCATACACGATCAACATCACAGATGGTGGAATCAAAATACCCAAGCAACCACCGGCAGTGATGGCACCAGCTGAAAGTCTGACGCTATAGCCAGCCTTCAACATAGATGGCAAGGCCAACAAGCCCATCAAAGTAACCACAGCACCCACAATACCAGTGGCCGTAGCAAAAATAGCACACGTCACTAATGTTGCTACTGCTAAAGCACCAGGCAATCTAGCCAAGGCTAAATGCAAACTTTTGAATAACTTTTCAATCAAGTTAGCACGCTCAACCAAATAACCCATGAACACAAACAATGGGATAGAGATCAAGACATCGTTGGTCATCACTGAAAAAGCTCGTTGAACCATCAAGGCTAATGTGCGATCAACTGCCTGACCAGTACCTTCGCCTTGGCTGAGGTATGAGAACAAGGCAAAAATCATGCCCATACCCATCAAGGTAAAGGCGGTTGGGAAACCCATCATGATGGCAACTACCACCAGACTGAGCATCAACAGACCCAAATGACCATTGGTCATTTCCGAGAATGATGGCATTGCAATCAATGTGCCAACAACAATGGCAGCCATGATGCTAAAACCGAAATAAAGTTCCTTACGCATGGTTAAGCACCCTTCTTTTCATCTTCATGGCTGACCATGGCTTTTAACTTATCAACGTCCACTTCTTCAACATCTTGCTCACGCTTTGGCCATTCGCCAGTCTTGATACAAATGATGCAGCGCACGATTTCCACAAATCCTTGCAAAAGTAATAAACCACCCGCAAGTGGGATGATCATTTTGTATGGGTACAAAGGCGGTCCATTGGCTGTTTGTGTGGTGTGCTCATTGATTGCAACTGAATCAGCCGCAAAAATAACGCCGGCATACACCAAGGCGACAATGCCTGGAATAAAGAATACAAAATACAGAAGTAAATCCAAACTGGCTTGAGTCCTAGGAGTAAAGAAACCGTACAGAACGTCGCCTCGTACATGCCCATTTTTCGACAAGGTGTAGGCACCCGCCATCATGAACAAAATGCCGTAAAGCATGTAGGTAAGATCGAAAACCCAATCATGTGGATTATTTAACACGTAACGACTGAAAACTTCCCAACAAATCAAGGCGGTCAAAATTACCACTGAGATAGCTGAGAGCTGACCAGCTCTGGTAGATAACTTATCTACGGCTAATAGGAATTTTTGCATATGTCTCTCAAATTATTTTTATAGTAATAATTTCATTGGTACAAAACTACAAACACCCACTCAGTATAACTGAGTGGGTGTTTAAGTTACAACAAAACGACTGATTAAGACTTCTTAGCTGGAGCCTTTTTAGGTCCGAAGTAATGGTTGTAAGCCATCTTGTAATCAACGCTTGTGTCATTCTGCCAACGACATGCACGCTGAGCAAAAGTACGCATAGATTCAAGAACACGCTTGAAGTCAGCATTTTCTTTTGATTTAGCAGCAATGATCTTATCCCAAGCTGCTAACTGGGTACGCAAGATTGGGTCTGGCGTCTTGTAGAACTTAACGCCTTGTTTCTGCTGCATATCAATGTAGTCTTTAGAGTAACGATCGATGGCTTTCCAGCTCATTTCTGCTGAAGAAGCTTGAACCGCTACGTTGATCATGGCACGCAATTCTGCAGGCATAGAGTCTAATTTCTTTTTATTGAAAAGAATCTCGAACTGCTCTGAGGCTTGGTGGAATGACTGCAACATACATACTTTAGATACGTCTGGGAAGCCCAATAGACGGTCAGAAGATGCATTGTTAAACTCAGCAGCGTCCAATAGACCACGGTCCATCGCAGGAACAATCTCGCCACCTGGCAATGCGTTCACTGAAACGTTCATGTCTTTGAAGATGTCAATTGAAAGACCTACCGTACGATACTTCAAGCCCTTCATATCTTCTGCTTTAGCAACTGGCTTCTTGAACCAACCGAGTGGCTGTGTTGGCATTGGGCCATATAGGTATGACACAACATCCATGTTCAATGATTTGTAAATGCTTTCCAACATTGCTTTACCACCGCCGTACTCATGCCATGCAAGAACCATGTTGGCATCCATACCGAAAGCTGGACCCGATCCCCATAGCGCTAACGCTGGGCTCTTACCGTACCAGTAAGCAACCACACCGTGACCACCGTCCAAAGTACCTTTACTAACTGCATCCAACAAGTTGAAAGCAGGAACTACAGCACCGGCAGGCAATAATTCAATCTTCAAGCGGCCTGAAGACATCTTATTTACCTTTTCACAGAAATCTGAAGCGTACTCATGGAAAATATCTTTTGTTGGCCATGTTGACTGGAAGCGCAAGTTAACAGTTTGCGCTTTTGCAATCATCGGGAAGCCAAGTGCACCAGCGCCAGCAGCTGCAGCTGATGACGTGGCAATAAATTTACGACGTGATTGAACTTTCTTTTCTGACATTTAAGTCTCCTCTTTTATGAACAGATCTACCAACCTTGAGAATATATTTCGCAAGATGAGAATAATTTAGCACTCTGTGAAAAAATACGCACCTATATAAACGTTATTTTTGCTAGGGGTTTTACCTAATATGTATCTCGGAGCTTCAAATCAAAGACCCCGTCGAAGAGTATTTTGGCGCCGACTACTGCTAGTTTTGGTACTTTTGCTGATTTCTACATTTAGCGCCCTGGTGGTGTACTTTTTATCCACCAAAGACCAGTTAGATGCAGAGCTAATCACCCCTGGCATCAGCGCTCCGGTCACCATTAAGTTTGATGAACACGCTCTACCTCACGTTTTAGCAGCAAGCCAAGAGGATG
>JAGVCB010000189.1 GCA_020059445.1 Polynucleobacter sp.
AGACGGTCTTGATGACCTATCAGATCGTCTATTAGCAGCACTTCCCCAAACTCAATGCACCAAATGTGGCTACCCTGATTGTCGGGCTTATGCCAAAGCCATGGCAACTGGCGAGGCTCTTCATAACCAATGCCCGCCTGGTGGCCAAGAAGGCATTGCACGTTTAGCAAAAATACTTCAAAAAGAAACTCTAGATCTCAACCCTCAGAATGGTGAAGAGCGTCCTCGTTCTGTTGCCTTGATAGAGTCGAAGGCATGCATTGGCTGTACGCTGTGCATTCAGGCATGCCCTGTGGATGCCATCGTTGGAGCATCAAAGCAAATGCATGTGGTGATCGCTGATTGGTGCACAGGTTGTGATCTTTGTATTCCACCTTGCCCAGTCGATTGCATCACCATGGTTCCTGTGACTGGCAAAGCAACTGGTTGGAATGCCTGGCGTCAGGACTTAGCTGATCTTGCCAGAAATCGTTATGAGTCACGGGCAAAAAGATTGGAACGAGAAGAACTTGATAACGTCAAACGCTTAGCGCTCAAAGCCAAGAGCAAAGCTCAAGCGCTTGATCTTGAAAGTGCTAAAACTGATGATGAGAAAGCTGAGATTGAACGCAAGCGAGCGATCATTGCCGCTGCGATGGCTCGAGCCCAAGAAAAGCTTCAGTCATCTAGTTAGTTAGTTGACAAGCATTAAAGTAGTTTTTTAATGGCTTCCACATAGGCAGCCATATCGGGCGGAGTGCCATCTCTCTGAGCATTCCACAGAACCTGCCCCAAACATTCCATGATCTTGTGTTGCGCCTCATGCTCAGAATCCAATTTGATCATCAGTTGCTGGCTGGCATCACGAATTCCATGAGGTTGATCAATCTGCACCTGCTCTGTGATTGACATATGCATGGACAGATGTAGGAAGGGATTGGTTTGTCCCTTTTCAGGCGTGTACTCAGCCTCTTTGGCAGATTCAATGTCACCCAAAATGCTGTGGTACTCAGGATGCTCAACCATCCATCTAGCAGCAATTGATTCCATGGGCGTGAGAATGCCAGAACGTTGCTGCTTGGCCCAAGCCTCACAAAAAAATTGCCTAACTTCTTCTTTGCTGGGATTAAATAAGCTCATACCGAGAAATTCTTTTGTTTGAATGAGCATAATGGCTCAACAATGCATTTTGTACAATCAGGGCTTCTGGCCTTACAGGTATAACGGCCATGCAAAATCAACCAATGATGGGCATCAATCAAATAATCTTTGGGTACTCGCTTAAGAAGTGCCAACTCTACAGCCAAAACATCTTTGCCTGGAGCCAGTCCGGTTCGATTAGATACCCTGAAGATATGTGTATCGACGGCCATGGTTGGGTGACCGAATGCTGTGTTGAGGATCACGTTTGCCGTCTTTCTTCCGACTCCTGGAAGAGCTTCTAATGCTTCCCTATCTTCAGGCACTTCCCCACCATGATGCTCCATCAATAATCGACAGGTTTCTATCAGATGTTTGGCTTTGGTTTTAAATAATCCAATGTGCTGAATGTACGGTATCAAGCCATCAACGCTAAGCGCATAAATTGTTTCAGGAGTGTTAGCTACTGGAAATAGAACTCTTGTGCCTTTGTTGACCGATACGTCCGTTGCTTGCGCTGACAGTAAAACAGCAGCCAGTAATTCAAAGGGTGTGGTGTACTCAAGCTCCGTGGTCGGCTTAGGATTATTACTTTTGAGCGCCTCAAAAAAAGCCAAGCGTTTTTGTGGATTCATTTAAGTCAGTTACTCACAATTTTTATACGTGACCCAAGACATCTTGTATGCGCTTGACCATCACAGGGACTTTGACTAACTGCTTTTGAAGATGTTCGACATTACTGTCCCTTTGCTTCTCAGACCAAACAGAACCTGGGAAAAAGACATCTTCTTTGAATCTAGGAATGATGTGCCAATGCAGATGAGGCACCATATTGCCCAAGGCAGCCAAATTCACTTTGTCTGGCTGCATCACTTCAAGCATGATCTTCTCAAGCAAAAAAACAATGTGCAATAAACGGCTGCGCTGATCTAGACTAAGATCACTCATCTCAGCCATATGTTCACTCCAAATCACCCGACAAAAACCAGGCAACTCAGGCTCATTGGCCAAAATGACTCTTAACTCGTGATTTTTCCAAATCAGTTCACCACCATCTGTGTTGCATAAAGGACAATTTGCATTCATGAGAGTATTTTCGCTTAATTCAGAAAAAGACGAAAACCTTTTATAGATATAAACTGAGTAAACCTTAAAGAATTGATGACCCATGGATATCAAATTATTTAGCTATTGGCGAAGCTCTGCGGCTTTTAGAGTCAGAATTGCTCTGAATCTAAAAAACCTGGCTCATGATGTGATTCCTGTTGATCTTTTAAAACAAGGCGGCGAACAACACCTGCCAAGTTACTCAGCTAAAAACCCCCAGGATTTAGTGCCTGTTTTAGAGCATGGCTCCCATGTTCTGCGCCAATCGCTTGCCATCATTGAGTTCTTAGAGGAGGCTCATCCCACACCTGCTTTATTACCCAACAATCCTCATGAACGTGCTTGGGTCAGAGCCTTGAGTATGGATATTGCTTGTGACATTCATCCCTTGAATAATTTACGGGTGATGAAATATCTACACAAAGCATTGAAACTGAGTGATGATCGGAAAAGTGAATGGGCCAAACACTGGCTTGAAATTGGTCTTGCTGGTGTAGAAAAAACTTTAACAAGCCAAGCACGCACTAGTAAGTTCTGTTTTGGAGATGAACCTGGTATGGCCGATGTGTGCCTCGTTCCCCAGATCATGAACGCCAAAGCAAGTGGCTGCGATCTCAGTGCTTGTCCAAAGATTCAAGAAGTATTCGATGAATGTATGAAATTACCAGCATTCATCAAAGCATCTTGGGAAGCTCAGACAGACTATCCCAATAAATCATGAAAACAAAAGCATTAAAAATAGCTTAAAAAATTAATGAAATAAAAAAGCCCGGCTTTTGGCCGGGCTATCAACTTAGGCGGGGTACGCCCAAATCAATGACTTGCTTAGTGGAACTGCTCTTCTTCTGTAGAACCAGTTAAGGCTGTTACAGATGATGCGCCACCTTGAATCACTGTCGTTACTTCGTCGAAGTAACCAGTACCAACTTCTTGTTGGTGTGATACGAATGTGTAACCACGATCACGAGCTGCAAACTCAGGCTCTTGAACTTTTTCAACATAAGCAGACATACCGCGTGCAACATAGTCTTGAGCCAAGTCAAACATGTTGTACCACATAGAGTGAATACCGGCCAATGTGATAAATTGGTATTTGTAACCCATTGCACCAAGCTCACGTTGGAACTTAGCAATCGTTGCATCGTCCAAGTTTTTCTTCCAGTTAAATGATGGTGAACAGTTGTATGCCAACATCTTGCCTGGGTGCTTAGCGTGAACTGCTTCAGCAAACTTGCGAGCAAATTCAAGATCAGGTGTACCAGTCTCACACCATACCAAGTCAGCGTATTCAGCATAAGCAATCGCACGTGAAATCGCTTGATCGATACCCTTCTTAGTCTTGTAGAAACCTTCAGCAGTGCGCTCACCAGTCAAGAATGGCTTATCATTTTCATCGTAGTCTGATGTCAACAAGTCAGCAGCTTCAGCATCTGTACGAGCGATCACCAATGTTGGCACGCCACAAACGTCAGCAGCCATACGAGCAGCGATCAGCTTTTGGCAAGCTTCTTGTGTTGGAACCAACACTTTACCGCCCATGTGACCACACTTTTTCACTGAAGCCAATTGGTCTTCCCAGTGAACACCAGCTGCACCAGCTTTGATCATCGCCTTCATCAATTCAAACGCGTTCAATACGCCACCAAAACCTGCTTCAGCATCAGCAACGATTGGAGCGAAACAATCAATATGACCCTTGTCACCTTTTTCAATACCTTTTGAGTACTGGATTTCATCAGCACGACGGAAAGTATTGTTGATACGCTCAACAACCTTAGGTACTGAATCAACTGGATACAAAGATTGATCAGGGTACATAGAAGAGTATGTGTTGTTATCAGCAGCAACTTGCCAGCCTGACAAATAAATTGCCTTCACGCCAGCTTTAACCTGTTGCATCGCTTGACCACCAGTCAACGCACCTAAACAGTTAACGTACGGCTCGTTGTTAACCAAGTTCCATAGTTTTTCAGCACCACGACGAGCCAATGTGTGCTCGATCTGGAATGAACCGCGTAGACGTACTACATCAGCTGCTGTGTAACCGCGCTTGATACCTTTCCAACGTGGGTTTGTATCCCAATCTTTTTGCAATGCATCGATTTCTTGTTGACGTGTTGACATGTTTCTCTCCCGTTAAATAACAAAAATGTGTGCCCATAAGACATATAGATATTAATTTCTGTGTCTTATGTCTTATATAAGAGTTTATGTACTTGTGAACAGGATTGCAAGGATTAATTTGCCCAAGACAAAGAGGATATATCCCAATTAAATTATAGACTTATGAAATGTATTTTATATTGTGGAATACTAAATCATCAGTTGCAATGAATGCAACACTTAGAGAATTTACATAAATCTTTAGGCGAGCGGTCTATCAGACACCAAAACACCGTCTTGATCAACGTAAATCATGTCGCCAGGCTTGACCGTTGTGCCTGCCATATCAATGGTCAAATCACGCTCACCCACATTGCGTTTGACGCTTTTTTGCGGATGCACCGCCAAAGCACTGATACCTACTTTGGCTTGAGCAAGCTCAAGAGTGTCGCGCACACAGCCGTTGACCAAAATGCCAGCCCAGTTATTTTTCTCGGCCAAAACACCCAAATTACCCCCAACCAAGGCGCAACGCATGGAGCCACCACCATCAATGACCAGGACTCTTCCCTGACCAGGCTCATCAAGAATTGTTCTGACCCAGGTATTGTCTTCAAATACTTTGAGGGTCACGGCTGGACCATTGAATTGAGTTAAGCCACCGTATGCATGGAACACTGGTGCGCAAACGCGCAAGACCCCAGTCGCAATCAAATCTTCATTAGCATCACACAGATCAGTAGTGGCAAAACTCATGGTTCTCTCCAGAAAATAACTTAAGCGTTTTTTAATTCAACCGACCGATTATTTTCACCTACCCGGTAGGCGGTGAGCAAGGCCATCATTAAAAAGGCGGCAATCAAAATAAAGACACCTGGCACCATCTTCCAGTCCATCAATAATCCAAACATCAATGGCCCAATCGCAAGACCTGAATCAAGCCCTGAATAAACTGTGCCAAAAACTCGGCCAGAAGCTTCCTTAGGAGTTGCTGAACGAATCATCAAGTCTCTTGATGGTCCAGCAATGCCAACACAGAAACCCATCACGGTGAACAAACTCATCATGGTCGAACCTGAGACCACTGTCATGGCAATCAAGACTGAAATTGAGCTACCTAAAATAAAACCAATAGCGATGACTCTTTCTGGAAAGCGTGCACGAGTCGCAATAAAACCACCAAGGAACATGCCACCTGCACTGGCCAACATGTAGGATGAATAAGCCGTGGTTGTTAATGCAATCGGTAAGTCATAGAGTAACTGCATGGCCGTTGGCGCAAAACTTTGTACACCACTCAAAGCCAAGGCACTCAAAAAGAAAAAGCCCCAACACATCCACACCATTGGTAACTTCAAATAGTCAAAAGATAATGCCGATGAATTTTTTCTGGCGGTCTCTTCAAGATCGCGCTGCTCCTGAGACCCCATTAAGACATGTCGTCTCCAGTAAAGAACAGCCAACATCACAAAGGCAATCGCTGATGCAACCAATAAAGCTTGGCGCCAACCAGCAAATGTTGTGACAGCCACCAGCACTGCTGGTGATGCTGCCCAACCAAGAGCCCCAGAAACCCCATGCATTGAATAAGCATGAGCGACCCGCTCTGGTGAAACTCGGCGATTGATCAAGGTGTAATCAGCAGGATGGAACACACCGTTACCTAGGCCTGCTAAGCAGGCACCAAACAATAAGCTCCAATAGCCACTTGAAAAAGACAAGATCAGAGCTGAAACCGAGAGGGTTGCAACACCAAAGAATAGGACTTTTAAAGGACCTGAATGATCTACCCAAAAACCAGCCGCCGCTTGCATGATGGTTGAAACGATGAAGAACATCGTCATCAAGAATCCAAGCTCAGCATAACTGAGCCCGAATTCAACTTTCAACCATGGAAATAATGGTGCAAGAATTAAATGATAAAAATGGGAGGTGCCATGGGCCACACTGATAAGGCCAATAACCTCCGCGTCTCTGCGAATAGTCATTGGCCTATGTTACTACTGATTGAATGAGGCTCCTAGTTTTGCTTAAGGCCTCAAAGCCTACTTAGTGAACCACCCGATCAAACATGAATGCCCCATTCTTATCAACGTCTACTGGAACAATGGCTTTAGGTCCAAATTTACCTTCCAGGATAAGTCTCGCGACTGGGTTTTCAATGTATTGTTGGATTGCTCTCTTGAGAGGTCTTGCCCCAAAGACAGGGTCATAGCCCGCCTCTGAAACTCGGGAAAGAGCAGCGTCGCTGACCTCCAACAACATGTCCATCTTCGCCAAACGATCACGCAAGCGCTGCAACTGAATCTTGGCAATCGCCGCGATGTTCTTTTGGTCTAAGCCATGAAACACGACCATCTCATCAATACGATTTAGAAACTCAGGGCGGAAGTGCTCTTTGACATCAACCATTACCGCCTCTTTGAGTTTTTCTTGTGATTGACCACTCATCGACTGAATCATTTGCGAACCCAAGTTACTGGTCATCACAATCACCGTGTTTTTAAAGTCCACCGTGCGACCTTGTCCATCAGTCATACGACCATCATCCAAGACCTGTAACAAAACGTTGAAAACATCAGGATGGGCTTTCTCAACCTCATCCAGCAAGATAACGCTGTAAGGCTTACGACGAACCAATTCAGTTAAATAACCACCTTCTTCGTAACCAACATAGCCCGGAGGAGCTCCAATCAAACGAGCCACACTGTGCTTTTCCATGAATTCACTCATGTCAATGCGAATCAAGTGCTCATCACTGTCAAACAAGAACTCAGCGAGAGCTTTGCAAAGCTCTGTTTTACCCACACCTGTTGGGCCAAGGAATAAGAACGAACCATAAGGCTTACCTTCATCAGATAGACCAGCGCGTGAGCGGCGAATAGCATCAGATACAGCTGTAATAGCCTCCTCTTGACCGACTACACGATGGTGCAAGTAATCTTCCATTTGCAATAACTTATCGCGTTCTCCTTGCATCATTTTTGACACAGGAATACCTGTGGCTCTTGAGACCACTTCAGCGATTTCCTCTGCACCTACTTGAGTACGCAACAATTTGTGCTTAGAAGTTGAACCCTTAGCTTCCGCAACGGCGGCTGATTTCAATTTACCTTCAAGCTCTGGTAATTTGCCATACTGCAGCTCAGCAACTTTTTCTAATTTGCCATCTCGTTGCAATTTGACGATTTCAGATTTGACTTTATCAATCTCTTCTTTGATCGAAGCAGTTCCTTGAGCAGCGCCCTTCTCTGCTTTCCAAATTTCTTCAAGGTCTGCATACTCTTTGCCCAAACGCTTGATCTCTTCTTCAATCAGCGATAAACGCTTTTGTGAAGCTTCGTCTTTTTCTTTCTTGACTGCCTCGCGTTCAATCTTCAATTGAATCAAGCGACGATCTAATTTATCCATGACCTCTGGCTTTGAATCAATCTCCATTCTGATGCGTGATGCGGCCTCATCAATCAAATCAATCGCCTTATCAGGCAAGAAGCGATCTGTGATGTAGCGATGAGACAACTCGGCGGCAGCCACAATCGCTGGGTCCGTGATTTCTACACCATGATGCAGTTCGTATTTTTCTTGTAAGCCACGCAAAATGGCAATCGTGTCCTCAACACTGGGCTCACCAACCATGACTTTCTGGAAGCGACGCTCCAAAGCAGCATCTTTTTCAATGTACTTGCGGTACTCATCCAATGTTGTGGCGCCGATACAGTGCAACTCTCCACGTGCCAAAGCAGGCTTGAGCATATTGCCGGCATCCATCGCACCTTCTGACTTACCTGCACCCACCATCGTGTGTATTTCATCGATGAAAACAATCGTCTGGCCTTCATCTTTGGCCACATCGCTCAAAACGGCTTTTAGGCGCTCTTCAAATTCTCCGCGGTATTTAGCACCCGCCAAGAGCAAGGCCATGTCCAATACCAATACGCGTTTGTTTTTAAGAG
>JAGVCB010000099.1 GCA_020059445.1 Polynucleobacter sp.
CAGAGAAGGGCATGGAGCTTTTAGAGCTTGCAACGGGCTGGCGCTTTCAGAGTCGTTTATCGATGCGCGAGTATTTGGATCGCTTGACACCTGAGAAGCCACCAAAGTACTCAAGAGCTGTGATGGAAACTTTGGCCATCATCGCTTATCGTCAACCTGTGACAAGGGGCGAGATTGAAGAGATTCGTGGCGTGACGGTCAGCTCTAACGTGGTGAAGCAATTAGAAGATCGCGGTTGGATTGAAGTGGTGGGCCATAAAGAGACTGTTGGTCGTCCTGGTTTGTACGCCACAACTCGCCAATTTTTAAATGATTTAAGTTTGACCACTTTGCAAGAGTTGCCAATGCTCGATGACGCTTCAGCTCAAGCTGAATCAGTGGCTCAGCGAGTGATGGAATTTGAAGGTGAAGTAGTAGCAGTAGCTTCTCCTGAAGCCACATCTGATATGACTGATGTGGCTGATACATCCGCTCCAGCAATCGATGCTGAAACAGATGCTGCCGATGAGCAAACCAATAACGAAAAAACTAATGACTAGTCCTGAATTTGAATCTGAACAGCCTGCCAAGATGGATGGGCAAGAAGCTGGTGAAAGTAGCGAGACTCGTCCTAAAAGAACCAGTCGCAGTCCCTACAATAAGGGTCGTAGCAGACGCCCACGTGATGAAAATGAACCTGTTGGCGATCAGCCTGCGGGTGACAATCATGTAACTCAAGCCAGTACAGGTGACGAGCCTGTAGCTGAGGGTGAGTCAGCAGCAAGACCGCCTCGTGGGCCACGTCCTCCAAGAGGTGATCGTGGCGATAAATCTGCCAGAGGTCCAAGACACAGAGGCAATAGCGGTGAGAGGGGTGACAGAACAAATCACCCATCACGTCATCAAGAACCCAAAGCCAGTCCAGTCAGTGAAGAAAGTCAAGCTTTGTTCGCGTCTGTGGTTTCTGGAGAATTTGATGCAAGCTTGGACACGCCAGAAGTTGAGACGGAAGTAACTCATGACATGGTTGCTCAGACATTGGCTGAGTTAGAGACTGAGTCTCATTCATCTGAATCAGAAACAAAAGAAGCTCAAGCTGAAGAAGACTTGATGCCGGGTTTGCAGTTTTCTAGTGTGGATGAACTGCCCTTGAGTTTGCGTGATGAAGTTTGGTCTGACCTTGATGATGTTGATGAAGAAGGGTTTGACGAAGATACTGTTAAGTTACACAAGGTTCTGGCTGATGCAGGTATGGGCTCGCGCCGTGACATGGAAGACCTGATCATTCAGGGTCGAGTTTCCGTGAACAGCATGCCAGCCCACATTGGTCAACGCGTTGGACCGACGGATCAAGTCAAGATCAATGGCAAGATGGTTCATCGCAAGATTCAAACAAAACCACCGCGCGTGATTCTTTATCACAAACCGGCTGGTGAGATAGTTAGCCAATCAGATCCAGAGGGTCGTCCAACAGTATTTGATCGTCTGCCAAAAGCCAAACAGGGCCGTTGGATTGCTGTGGGTCGTTTGGACTTCAATACCGAAGGCTTGTTGTTATTCACTACATCTGGTGAGTTAGCGAATCGCTTGATGCACCCGCGCTATGGTGTTGAGCGTGAATATGCTGCTCGCATTTTGGGTGACTTAGAGCCAGAGCAAGAAAAACTTTTAAAAACGGGTATCAATTTAGATGACGGCGTCGCTAAATTCTTGCGCTTGGTCAGTGGCGGAGGAGAAGGTGCTAATCGTTGGTATCACGTTGCTTTGACTGAAGGTCGTAACCGTGAAGTTCGCCGTATGTTTGAAGCGGTTGGACACATTGTGTCTCGTTTGATTCGCACACGTTATGGCTTATTTGTTCTGCCGCCAAGATTGCGTCGTGGTCGCTGGGAAGAGGTTCCATCAGATCAAATTGTGCAGCTGATGAAAATGGCTGGCTTAAAAGTGCCTCAGGGCATGGGTGAGAAATTCCGTCGTGATCCTCGCGAGGGTGGTAATCGTATTCCACGTGAACACAGTGGTGGCCAACCGGATCCAATGCAAACTTCAGTGTCTTACTGGGGCTCTAAGGATGCATTAAGACAGGCATCCAATACCAATCGCTTTGCCCAAGGTCATGCAGATGATCGTGGTGGCCGATATAAAGGCAGCAGTAACGGTGGTGGCAGAGGTAAGCCAGGTCAAGGTGGCAAGCCTGGCCAAGGTAAACCTGGTCAAGGTGGTCGCTCAGGAGGTTTTGGGCAACGTCGCGATGAGGACAGTCAGGCTGGTGTGCACCATGGAAGTGCATTTGGCAGTGGCGCTGATAAACCACGTTCTGGTCAAAAATTTGGTAAAAAAGGTCCAAGCCAGGGCGGTTCTCGCTCAGGACAGGGTCAAAATCGCTCTCCAGGTGGTAAACCTGGGGGTAAATTTGGCAAAAAGTTCTCAAAACCGAGCTAATTTGTCAGTGAAGCTAGGGGATATCCCTTGGCAGGACTGGCAAGTTCTTATATAATTCAACTGTTTAGTAGTTCCGGCTAAAGTTGCGTTCAACGTAGGTCGGGCATGTTCTTTTTGTTTAGGAATATGGGCTATATGCCCATTTTTTTTTGGTGAAAGAAAACGTAATAGTCGATGGCGAACGAACAAGTTTTGATTGCTGATGCTCTGAAGAGCCTAGGTTACCTACTCGTTGATATTGAGCGAGAAGGTCGTGGCCTATTGCGCGTCACGATTGAAAACGTTGATTATGAGCGCCCAATCGATATTACTGATTGTGAAAAAGTGAGTCGTCATCTGAATTACAGCTTGCCTGTAGATAACGTTAACTATGATCGATTGGAAGTTTCTTCACCAGGCCTGGATCGACCTGTAAAGACAGTGGCTGACCATATCCGATTCATGGGGTTGGAAGCAAACGTTAAATTACGCGTCGCACATGCTGGCCGAAAGAATTATGTGGGTGTTTTGCAGGGCTTGATCAGTGGTGACGCTGATTCTGTTGATGCCAAGTTGGGTCTGTTAATTAAAAACACAGATGGCAGCGAGGCAATGTTTGAATTTACTCTGGCCGAGGTTGAAAAAACTCGGTTGGTTCCCGTAGTTGATTTCAAAGGAAGAAAATCATGAGTCGTGAAGTCCTCATGCTAGCTGACGCTTTAGCACGCGAGAAAAACGTTGAACGAGATATCGTATTCGAAGCACTTGAGATGGCCTTGGCCTCTGCAAGTAAGAAACGTTACGAAGAAGATGTGGATATTCGCGTTGCCATCGATCGCAGTACTGGCGAATATGAAACATATCGTCGTTGGTTGGTTGTGCCTGATGAAGCAGGTTTGCAAGAGCCAGACAAAGAGATTCTTTCTTTTGAAGCGAAAGAACAAATTGCTGATATTGAAATTGGTGATTTCATTGAAGAGCAAGTTGAGTCTGTTGCCTTCGGTCGTATTGGTGCGCAAACTGCAAAGCAAGTGATCTTGCAGCGCATTCGTGATGCTGAGCGTGAGCAGATTTTGAACGACTATTTAGAGCGTGGCGAAAACGTCATGACTGGCACTGTAAAGCGTGCTGACAAGAATGGCTTGATTATTGAATCTGGTCG
>JAGVCB010000071.1 GCA_020059445.1 Polynucleobacter sp.
GGTGTTTTTCTTCATGCCACCCTGGGTAAATTGGCCAGTCACTATAAAAAAGCAGTCGTTTTGACTGGCGCGATGCTGCCTGCCAATGCCGATCACTCAGATGGTCAAACTAACTTAAAGTCAGCTTTGTACCTGGCCAAAGAGGCCAGAAAGCTTCAACAGTTTGGAATTTTGGCTGTGATGGCTGGAAAACCTTGCCTGGCCAGAGATTTATCCAAGCAACACACTCATGCCTTAGACGCCTTGGTGGTCAATGCCCGTGAATTAGATGGTCCCATTCATAAAAGGCAGGCAGACCTTCAATTGCCTGCTGAAGCATCGTGGCCTTGGGTGGAGATTGTGACGAGTCATGCGGGCGCATCAGGAAAAGTGGTCGATATGTTAGTTGCTCAAGGGGTGCAAGGTATTGTGGTTGCTGGAACGGGGCAGGGCAGCGTGAACAAAGTTTTGGCCGATCAACTGATCCAGGCTGCTTTGAATGGTGTAGCAGTCATCAGGTCCTCAAGAGTGGGTGCTGGAGCCGTATTTTCCGAGATTCCTGAGCCTGATACGGCCTGGAATTGGCTATCAGCCAGGGATTTGAACCCAGCCAAGTCCAGAATCGCCCTCCAGCTGGCACTTTTGGAGGCAAATTCCCGTAAAACTGACGATTGGCAGAGTATTTTTGCTACAATATAAGGCTGTAGTTTTTTTACCTTGTCACACTGGTCAATTATCTAAACAGAGGTAGTTGAGACGCCCAGGTGACTTTTATCCATAAGGAGTAATTAATGCGTCATTACGAAATCGTTTTTATCGTCCATCCGGACCAAAGCGAGCAAGTACCTGCCATGGTTGAAAAGTACACAAGTACTATTACAACTCAAGGTGGTAAAGTTCACCGCGTTGAAGACTGGGGTCGTCGTCAGATGGCTTACATGATCGACAAACTTGCTAAAGCTCACTACGTTTGCATGAACATCGAGTGCGGTCAAACGACTCTTGATGAACTAGAGCACGGCTTTAAGTTCAACGACGCTGTGTTGCGTCACTTGGTTATTAAGACAAAGAAAGCTGAAACAGAGCCTTCAGTCATGATGAAGCAAGTTGAACGTGAAGAAGCTCGTAAAGCTCTTCAAGCAACGGAGGCGCCTGCTGCCTAATAGGCACTGAGCGGGTTTGGGTTGAATCATTTCATCCTAACAGCCGCCCTTGTCGCTCGGGAAGCTCTTAGATATACCCCTGCAGGAGTCCCTGTGATTGAATGCTTACTAGAACATAGTGGCGAAGTTCAAGAAGCAGGTCATGCAAGGTTAATCAAAATGAGTCTTGAAGCGATGGCCATCGGAACAGTGCATCAAAAACTGGATCAGATGGAGTTGGGGAGGTTGGCTAGATTTGAGGGATTTTTAGCTCATAAAAGCCTGCGCAGTCAGCGACTCGTCTTTCATATCACGCACATTGAATTGTAAAAAGGAAACATCATGGCATTTGTAAAAAAAGGTGATGACCGCAAGAACAAGCGTCCAGCACAAAACCCATTATTTAAACGTAAGCGTTTTTGCCGCTTCACAGCTGCAAACGTTGACCAAATTGATTACAAAGATGTAGACACACTACGTGACTTCATCGGTGAAAACGGTAAGATCACTCCTGCTCGTTTAACTGGTACAAAAGCTTTGTATCAGCGCCAATTAGAGACAGCCATCAAGCGCGCTCGTTTTTTAGCCTTGATGCCTTTCACTGACCAACATAAGAAATAATCAGGAGTCACTATGCAAATTATTCTCCTAGAAAAAGTAGCTAACCTCGGTAACTTGGGCGACGTTGTTCGCGTTAAAGACGGTTTCGCACGTAACTTTCTAATCCCGCAACGCATGGCTCGCCGTGCTACAGCTGCAGCAATTGCTGAGTTTGAATCTAAGCGCGCCGAATTAGAGAAGCTAGCTGCTGAGAAATTAGCTGCTGCTCAAGCTGTTGGCGCAAAGTTGGGTGGTCTTGTTCTTGAAATCAGACAAAAAGCCGGTGTTGATGGCCGCTTGTTTGGTTCAGTAACAAACCATGATGTTGCTGACGCGTTGAAAGCCAAAGGTTTCACGATTGAGAAAGCTTCAGTTCGTATGCCTACAGGCCCATTGAAGATTGTTGGCGACCATCCGTTATCAGTTGCTGTTCACACAGACGTAGTTGTTGAAATTACTGTCCAAGTGATTGGCGAGCAAGCTTAATTCATCTTTAATTGTTTGATATCTCTCTGATATCATCAGTTCATGGTTGATTTAGCTGTACAAGCTTTAAAAGTACCTCCGCATTCCGTCGAGGCCGAGCAATCGGTGCTCGGCGGTTTGCTTTTAGACAACTCCGCCTGGGATCGCGTGGGGGATATCCTCACGGAAAAAGATTTCTATCGTCCTGACCATGGCTTGATTTACCGTGTTATCGGTAAGTTGGCCAGTGAAGGTATGCCAGCGGACGTGATCACAGTCGCTGAAGCGATGAAAACCCAGGGTGGTGGCGAGACGATTGGCATTGATTACCTCAATGCTTTAGCGCAATCCACACCAAGTGCTTCAAATATTCGTGGCTACGCGGAAATCGTACGTGATCGCAGTGTTCTGCGTCGTTTAATTCAAACCTCGGACCAAATCGCTGGCACTGCATTCACTCCTGAAGGTCGTTCAGTCAGAACTATCTTAGATGAAGCAGAATCCAGAATCTTGGCGATTGGCGAAGAAGGTAATCGCGGTAAAACAGATTATTTTGAAATTGCCCCATTGTTGACTGAAGTGGTGAGCCGTATTGATGAGCTTTATCACCGTCAAGGTTCAACCGACGTCACAGGTGTGGCAACTAGCTTTGTGGATTTAGATCGTCAAACCAGTGGCCTACAAAAGGGTGACTTGATCATTGTGGCGGGTCGTCCATCGATGGGCAAAACCAGTTTCGCGGTCAATATTGCTGAGAACGTGGCTCTCAAAGAAGGTTTGCCTGTTTTGATTTTCTCTATGGAGATGGGCGCCTCTCAATTGGCCTCGCGTATTCTGGGCTCAGTAGGGCGCATCGACCAATCGCGCATGAGAACAGGTAAGTTATCTGAAGATGAATGGCCTAAGATCACTGAAGCTATTTCTCGTTTGAATGAAGCCAGCATCATGATTGATGAAACTGGTGCCTTGAGCAGTCTCGAGCTTCGTGCCCGTGCTCGTCGTATTGCGCGTAAGTGCGGTACTTTAGGATTGATTGTGGTCGACTATTTGCAGTTGATGAGCGGTAACAGTGGCGGCAGCAGTTCTGAAAACCGTGCCACCGAAATCTCAGAAATCTCTAGATCTTTAAAATCACTTGCCAAAGAATTGCAATGCCCAGTGATTGCTTTATCTCAGTTAAATCGAGGCTTAGAGCAGCGCCCTAATAAACGCCCAATCATGTCTGATTTGCGCGAATCTGGTGCTATTGAGCAAGATGCCGATGTGATTTTATTTATTTATCGTGATGAGGTTTATCACGCTGACACAACAACGGACAAGGGTATCGCTGAGATCATTTGCGCCAAGCAGCGTAATGGTCCGATTGGTACCGTTAAGCTCAGCTGGCAGGGCCAATTCACCAAGTTTGATAACTTGGCATTGGGTCAAGGCCAGTCCTCCGGCGGATACGAACCATTCTAATTATTTCTGTACGACTCGTCTGGCCTCGGTGTAACGCTTGGACCAATAAGACGATGTGATTTTCTCTAAGCGCACAGTGCCACCTTTGGAAGGGGCATGCACAAAGCGTCCTTTACCCACATAAATACCTACATGCGAATGTGGACCACCTTGCGTATTAAAAAATACCAAATCACCTGGAGCGGGCGTTGAATTGCCAAGCGATTGCCCGACTTTCCCAATTTCATCAGTGGTACGTGGCATTTGTTTATTCGCAGCATTCTTGTATACGTACCCAATCAGTCCGCTGCAATCAAAACCACTTTTAGGGGTGTTGCCACCATAGCGGTAAGGAACGCCAACCAAACCAATTGCTGCAATCGAAATATCCTCAAGCCCAGCACTGACCTCTTTGTCAAAATCAGGAAGTGATGAAAATCTTGGCAGGCTGGCACACGCAGTCAAGATGCTGCAACTAGCCAAGATCAATAATGATCTTTTACTTATCTCAAAGCGCAATGAAAAAGAAGGCGAGAACTTCCTCGCCTTCTTAAGCCATATTGGATTAAAGAGCGTCTGCAGCATGATCCGCTAGACGTGAACGCTCGCCGCGGGCCAAGGTGATGTGACCACTGTGACGCCAACCTTTGAAGCGATCGACCACGTATGTTAGGCCTGACGAACCCTCTGTGAGGTAAGGAGTGTCAATTTGAGCAATGTTGCCCAAGCAAACAATTTTTGTTCCTGGACCTGCACGTGTTACCAGAGTTTTCATTTGTTTAGGCGTTAAATTCTGCGCCTCATCGATGATCAAGAACTTACTTACAAAAGTACGGCCACGCATGAAGTTCATACTCTTCACTTTAATTCTAGAGCGAATCAACTCCTGTGTCGCAGCACGACCCCATTCGCCAGCACCATCTTCATTGCGATGAAGTACTTCTAAGTTATCATCAAAAGCACCCATCCATGGCTGCATTTTTTCCTCTTCAGTGCCTGGCAAGAATCCAATATCCTCGCCAACAGGAACAGTTGCGCGAGTGATGATGATTTCGTTGTAGCGCTTGCTATCCAACACTTGCTCAAGAGCTGCTGCTAGA
>JAGVCB010000095.1 GCA_020059445.1 Polynucleobacter sp.
ACTCAAGAATTTAAAACATTGTTGATACGTATTTATGGCGGCGCATTGGCCCAGGTCAAAGATCAAAAAATTCAGTTCAAGCCATTAAGGGCTGCGACCGATGACACTGATGTGATTGTTAGAACTGTGGTCGTTGGTAAGGGTGAACCTATTCAGCTTGATTACCGTTTAGAGAAAACAGGTAATGCTTGGCGTGTTTACGACATCAATATCTTGGGTGCTTGGTTGGTTGAGTCTTATCGCAATCAATTCAATGATCAAGTCAGCAAGGGTGGTATCGACGGCTTGATTCAGTTTTTACAACAAAGAAATAATTCTTTGGCCAACGCTAAATAATGACAACTGTTAGCTTCAAATTTCCTGCAAAGATTGATCATGCCAATGTTGAGAGCGTGCTGGCCAGTGGGCTTGACATGATGAAGGCTTTGGCGCAAGGAAGTTTGATGGTGATTGACTGTCAGGACTTGCAGTCCTTTGACTCCAGTGCCTTGAGCATGATTTTATCGATGAGGCGCCAGGCTCAAGCTCAGTCAGTGAATATTCAATTAGATGCCGTGCCTGAAAAACTAGCGAGCCTAGCAACGGTTTATGGTTTATCAGATGTTGTACTTGCATGAGCGCCATTGAATTTAAAAACCTCAGTAAAAATTACGGCCCTTTACAAGCACTTAATGAGATTAATTTAAGTATTGAAGAGGGTGAGTTTTTTGGCTTATTAGGGCCAAATGGCGCTGGCAAAACAACCCTCATTTCAATCTTGGCGGGCTTGTGTAAACCAAGCCATGGTCAAGTCAAGGTCATGGGGCACGATGTTCAAACAGATTTTCGTGCAGCCAGACGTTTGTTAGGCATCGTTCCTCAAGAATTGGTATTCGATCCATTTTTCAATGTTCGTGAAACCCTGAAATTTCAGTCCGGTTATTTTGGCATCAACAATAATGATGCGTGGATTGATGAAATCATGCATCACTTGGGTCTCACGGATAAAGCGGATAAAAATATGCGCTCTCTTTCTGGAGGTATGAAGCGCCGTGTATTGGTGGCTCAAGCGCTGGTTCATCGCCCGCCTGTGATTGTTTTGGATGAGCCAACAGCCGGTGTTGATGTTGAGTTGCGCCAATCTCTTTGGAAATTCATCAGCCGCTTGAATCAAGAAGGCCACACAATTGTGTTGACCACTCATTACCTTGAGGAAGCAGAACAATTGTGTAATCGCATCGCGATGCTGAAAAAAGGTCAAATCGTGGCTTTAGATACCACCGCCAATTTATTGGCAAGGGTTAAAAATCCAAATGCCAAAGATGGTGATTTGGAAGATGTCTTCATGCAAATCATGCAAGAGGAGAGTGCCTCTTGAATCAGTCGAATTTAAATACCTTTGAATCTAGCAGTGGTTTTTACGCGCTCTTTTACAAAGAAGTGAAGAGATTTTGGCGTGTCAGTTTTCAGACGGTGGCTGCACCAGTTTTAACAGCCATCTTATATTTGATGATTTTTGGCCACGTCTTAGAAGATCACGTCAAAGTGTATGACGCGATTAGCTATACGGCATTTTTGATTCCTGGTTTGGTGATGATGAGTTTGCTGCAAAATTCTTTTGCGAACACATCGTCTTCTTTGATTCAGTCAAAAATCACAGGCAATTTAATTTTTGTATTATTGGCACCTTTATCGCACTTTGAGTTTTTCTCTGCTTATGTCTTGGCTGCGATGGTCAGAGGTCTTGCAGTAGGAGCGGGTGTGTTTTTGGCAACCTGCTGGTTCACTGATATCAGCTTTCATCAGCCTTTGTGGATTCTGGTGTTTGGCTTGCTGAGTGCAGCGTTATTGGCAGCCTTGGGTTTGATTGCTGGCATTTGGGCTGAGAAGTTTGATCAGTTAGCGGCATTCCAGAATTTTTTCATCATGCCAGCCACAATGTTGTCAGGTGTTTTTTACTCAATCCACAGCTTGCCACCGATTTGGCAAACCATTTCTCATTTCAATCCATTCTTCTACATGATTGATGGTTTTAGATATGGATTTTTTGGTATTTCTGATGTGTCGCCATGGTTCAGCTTGTTGATCATCAGTGTTTTCTTTTTGGGGGTTGCTGGTTTGACCCTGAAGCTTTTATCAACTGGTTATAAGTTAAGACATTGATGGACCTTATTTAATTGTTGGTCGTTATTTAAAAGAGATATTCTTATGTTGCCAAGCCCTGAACAAGTCAAAAGTTATATTGCCAATGGCATTGATTGCCTACATCTTGAAGTTGAGGGTGATGGCCAGCATTTCTTCGCTACGATTGTGAGTGCTGACTTTGCAGGTTTGCGTTTGGTGCAACGACATCAAAAAGTCTATGCAGCTTTGGGCGATCGAATGAAATCCGAGATTCATGCCCTATCATTCAAGGCATTGACTCCAGAAGAGCATGCGGCTGGCAAATAATTAAAAGGTTATAAAGACGTGGATAAGTTATCAATTCAAGGTGGCATTCCTTTAAAAGGTGAGATCACCATCACTGGTGCTAAGAACGCGGCCTTGCCTATTTTATGTGCGGCTCTTTTAAGTGCCGAGCCAATCACTTTAAGAAATCTTCCTGACTTACAGGATGTGCGCACGATTCTAAAAAT
>JAGVCB010000115.1 GCA_020059445.1 Polynucleobacter sp.
ATCCTTCATGCCATCGTGATAATCCAACACAACTTCAGTTTGCGGGTCGTAGTACATCGCATTGATGGAGAAATCTCTGCGTGTAGCATCTTCTACCTGATCACCCCAAACGTTGTCTCGAAGAATTCTGCCGCTGGCAGCTACATCAGCTTGATCAGCCTGAGCGTGGGCTCTGAATGTTGAAACTTCAATGATCTCTGGGCGGTCTTTGCCGTAAAAGGTGACGTGCACAATCTGAAAGCGTCGGCCGATCAATCTTGAGCGACGAAATAATTTTTGAACTTGATCGGGAGTGGCATTGGTGGCCACGTCAAAATCTTTGGGAGCAATGCCTAGTAGCAAGTCACGTACTGCACCGCCTACGATGTAAGCGTCATATCCGGCCTCTTGCAGAACATGAGTTACTTTGACGGCATTCTTAGACAGTAGTTCGGGATTGATTCGATGGGTGCGCTTGTTGATCTTTTGTGCAGTCAGCGCATGACCATGAATCAGTTTCTTTTGCCCCGTTGGCTTTTTTAGAAGTTTGTTGATGAACCGGCGAATCATACAAATAATTCCAAAATGGGCCACTGATTGTTCGTCGCAAGCTCACGCAGTCTGGCATCTGGATTGGTGGCCACTGGGTGAGATGCTTTTTCAAGCAAGGGCAAATCATTGATGGAGTCTGAGTAAAAGTAACTTTTTTGCACAGTACTCAAAGACAGTCCTTGATCATTGAGCCATGCTTCTAAGCGAGTCACTTTACCTTCTCTAAAGTTGGGTAGGCCCAATACCTTGCCTGAGAAGTTCCCGGTCAAAGGATTGCCAAGCACCTCAGGTTCAGTAGCAATTAAGTGATCAATCTGAAATGCCGTAACAATAGGTCTTGTCACAAAGCTATTGGTAGCCGTAACAACGCAGCACAAGTCTCCAGCATCTTGATGTTGTTTCACCAAATCAAAAGCGCTGGATTTGAGTTGAGGTTGAATCACTTCATTCATGAATTGAAGATGCCATTCATTTAGCTGCGCTCTTGAGTGTTCCGATAAAGGCTTTAGGGCAAACTCAAGAAAGGCGTAAATATCTAGCCGACCAGCTTTGTAGTCAGCGTAAAAACGTTCGTTTTGTTGGGCGTAATACTCAGAGTCAACCACCCCAATTTTTGCTAAAAATCTTCCCCATTCATGATCGCTGTCAATGGGCAATAAGGTGTGGTCTAAGTCAAATAAGGCAATTTGTGTCATCTGTGTCACATTATGCTCAATTTTTTTGAGCAAGCATTTCTTTCAATAATGGCAGGGTGATGGCTCTTTTAGTTTCAAGAGAGTAATTATCCAAAGCTTCTAGCAAGGACATCAGGCTTGGCATGTCGCGATGAAAGTGCTTTAAGAGCCAAGGAGCAACCTCATTAGAGATTTGTAAACCGCGTTCGGTGGCAGCTTGTTGTAGCGCTTGTAATTTTTCAGAATCAGAAAGAGCGTGCATCTGAAACACCAAACCCCAGACCAAGCGGGTTTTTAAATCTTCGCGTATTTGCAAATGCGACGATGGTGTAAGGCTGGTGGTGATCAAGTGTTGGTGATTTGCCTCACGAATCAAGTTATGAAGTCTGAATAGAGCACCTTGAGCAAACTCACTCAGATGATCAATGTCATCCACACACAGCAAACCTGGTGCTTGATTGTCTTCTACTAAAACATCGGCACATGCGCGCCATTCATCCATGCTGCTATGGTGGTTGAGCAAATAGGCATGGATGCCCAACTCAGACGCTTGTAATTGAAGAGCTGATAAGAGATGGGTTCGACCAGAGCCACTGGCACCCCACAGGTGAATCATTTTTGTTTCAGTATTTAAGGTGGCATTTAAGGTAGATTTATCTTTTGGGTTTTGCCATCTGCTTTGAATATCTTTTAAAACAGCGATTAAATTTTCATTGCCAGTGGCAATGAAATTATCGAGCGTCGGCTTAGGTGTGTGACCAAGATCAAGTGCTATTTGGCGAGGCAGTGACGGCAACTGAGACACTGAAACTAACCTCTGTACCAAGAAGAGTTTTTATAGAAAACCATCAAGTGGCGTCCTAAAACCAAGACGATGGCGCTGATTGGGAGGGCCAAAAGAATTCCAAAGAAGCCAAACCAGCCACCAAAAAGAATCAAGGCAAACACGACCAAGACTGGATGCAGACCAATTTTATCGCCCACTAGTTTCGGCGTTAAGAAGAAGCTTTCGATGGTTTGGCCAACAATGTAAAGTGCAAGCACAGCCAAAATGCTGACCCCAGTCTCTGCCTGCAATAAAGCAGACAGTAGAGCTAAGATCAGTGCGACACCGTAGCCAATGTAAGGGATGAAGATGGCCAAGCCTGTGAAGAGGCCGAGTGCAATTGCACCGGTCACACCTAAGAAGTAAAGACCCATCGAGTAGTAAACAGACAGTACCGCAATCACCAAGAGTTGACCTCTTAGGTATTGAGACAATAGTTCATCAATCTCTCCCAGGATTTGTTTGGTTTGACCAAGCCATCGCGGAGGAATCATGGGGCTCATTTTTTTGAAAAAATCTTCCCACTGAATGATTAAATAAAAAACCACAAAAATGATTAAGACCAGACCAACGATGCTGCCGATGATGGTTTGTCCGGAATTCAGGACCGTTGATAGACCATTGGTAATCAATGTGTCGGCATTATTTGATAGGTGAGCGCTGACTTTGGTTTGAATGGTTTCTTGGATCTTTTGTAAATCAAGTCCAAGAGTTAGATTCTCCAACCAAGGTTGGATGAGGTTTTGAATTTGCGCAAGCCAAGTAGGAAGTTGCTGTCTTAAAGCAGGCAATTCTTTCTGTAAAACACTTAAAAAAAGCACCATCAAGCCAAAAATACCTAAAAACCCCAATAAAACAGTCAAAATTGCGGAGACCGTTTTATGTCCCCCCAGGCTCAGAAGGCTCTTGTATAAAGGCCTCAAGACATAAGCCAGGATAAATGCAGCCAAGAAAGTAGTTAATAAAGAAGCCATAGGTTTAGCGTATCCACTAGAATTCTAAGATTCTACTGATTCAAATACATTTATAGCCATGTCTGATCAAAATTCTTCTCATTCTCAAGGTCTTTCTTACCGCGATGCGGGTGTTGATATGGAGGCCGGTGACGCGCTGGTTGAGCGTATCAAGCCGATGGC
>JAGVCB010000005.1 GCA_020059445.1 Polynucleobacter sp.
CCTTTAATTACCAGGTGCGGCTTGCTTTCAGTTTGGTCACCAGCTCTTTGAACTTGCCTTCCAACTCGCTATTCCAATCACCGGTGGCATCTATGTGATTCATAGTGTCAGCGTATTCAGTTTTAGCGAATGAGAGCAGGGCAGCTTCAAAATCGAGCACTTTGCTAACTTCGATGTCTTTCAAATGACCTTCGTTAGCGGCGAACAATACCAATGCCATTTGTGCAACACTCAATGGAGTAAATTGCTTTTGCTTCATCAATTCAGTAACACGTTGACCGTGTTCCAATTGTGATTTGGTCGCTTCGTCCAAATCTGATGCAAACTGCGAGAACGCAGCCAATTCACGGTATTGCGCCAATGCGGTACGAATACCACCGGCAAGCTTTTTGATAACTTTAGTTTGTGCTGCACCACCTACACGCGATACCGAAATACCGGCGTTCATCGCAGGACGTACGCCTGAGTTGAACATGGACGATTCCAAGAAGATCTGGCCGTCGGTAATCGAAATTACGTTAGTTGGAACGAATGCAGACACGTCACCCGCTTGAGTTTCAATGATTGGCAACGCGGTCAATGAACCGGTTTGGCCTTTCACTTCACCTTTGGTGAACTTCTCTACGTAGTCTTCGCTTACGCGAGAAGCACGCTCGAGCAGACGGCTGTGGAGATAAAATACATCGCCTGGGTAAGCTTCGCGGCCCGGAGGACGACGCAGCAACAAGGAGATTTGACGGTAAGCCCAAGCTTGCTTGGTCAAGTCGTCATAAATGATCAAGGCATCTTGGCCACGGTCACGGTAGTACTCACCAATGGTGCAACCAGTGAAGGGAGCCAAGAATTGCATTGCCGCTGGATCAGACGCAGTAGCTGCGATCACAACGGTGTGATCCATAGCGCCGTTTTCTTCTAACTTGCGCACTACTGCAGCAACAGAAGAGGCCTTTTGGCCGATGGCGACATAGATACACTTAATGCCAGAACCTTTTTGGTTGATGATGGCATCAACAGCGATGGCAGTTTTACCAATTTGACGGTCACCGATGATCAACTCACGTTGACCGCGACCAATTGGAACCATGGCGTCGATTGCTTTCAAACCGATTTGTACCGGTTGGTCTACTGATTTACGCCAAATTACGCCTGGAGCAATTTTTTCAACTGCATCAGTCATTTTGGTGTTCAGTGGGCCTTTACCGTCGATTGGGTTACCGAGGGCATCAACTACGCGACCAAGCAATTCTGGACCAACAGGTACTTCCAAAATACGACTGGTACACTTACATTTTTGGCCTTCGGCAATTCCGCGGTAGTCGCCGAGAATTACTGCACCTACGGAGTCGCGCTCCAAGTTCAGTGCCATCCCGTAAACGCCGCCTTCAAATTCAATCATCTCGCCGTACATAACGTCGGCCAGACCGTGAATACGAATAATACCGTCAGTTACGGAAACGACAGTACCTTCGTTTTGAGCTTCTGTAGAAAATTCAAGACTCTCAATACGCTTCTTGATAATTTCACTGATTTCAGAAGGATTCAGTTGCTGCATGCTCTGTTCCTCGATCCTAACTTAGGATTTTAATGCTTCGGCGAGTTTCGCCAAGCGGCCACGGACCGAACCGTCGATTACCATGTCACCGGTGTGAATAATCACACCGCCCAACAGACTCTTATCAACCGAGCTGTTCACGTTAACACTACGATTCAATTTGGCACTTAGTGATTGAGCCAATTTGTTAATCAAGTCAACAGGCAACTCATAAGCTGCTGTTACCTCAACCTCGATTGTTTTTTCTTGCTGGGCTTTCATCTTGGCGAACAAGTCGCGGATGTAAGGCAACAATGCGAGACGCTTGTTGCTAGCAAGGGTATGGATGAAGTTTTTAACTTTTTCATCCATTTTTTCACCACAAACTTGTACAAACACGGCAGCTTTTTGCTCTGCAGTTAAACCAGATGCGCCTAAGGCTTTTTTCACCTGATCTTGGCCTGCAACGGCAGCTGAAACGTCCAGTGCTTCGAACCAAGACTGCAAGGTGTTTGCAGTCAAGGCGTATTCAAATGCTGCTTTGGCATAGGGTCTAGCCAAGGTGGTTAGTTCAGCCATATCAACCTCAATTACAATTCAGCAGCGAGTTTGTTTACCAACTCGTTGTGAGCATTTTGATCGATAGAAGATCCGAGGATCTTTTCTGCACCAGCCAGAGCAAGAACAACCACTTTGCTACGCAATTCTTCTTTCGCGCGGCTAGTAGCCTGTTCAATTTCCGCTTCCGCAGAGGCCTTAACACGACCAGCTTCAACAAGGGCTTTTGCTTTTGCTTCTTCAACAATTTCAATAGCGCGCTTGTTAGCAGAATCAATAATGGCAGCAGCTTCTTTCTTTGCAGAAGTCAGTTGCTCAGCCACTTTTTGTTTAGCCAATTCAAGATCTTTCTCAGCTCTGTCTGCAGCTTGAAGGCCGTCAGCAATTCGCTTAGTACGCTCAGCCATTGCCGCAACAATGGGTGGCCATACGAAACGCATGGTGAGAAAGATAAAGATGGCGAAAGCCACCATTTGGCCAATTAACGTTGCATTAATGTTCACGTTTAAATGCCTTTATTAAAGGAGTTAATTAGGCTGCTGGAATTACTGACCAGCAACGGCGAACAGAATGTACATGCCGATACCAACACCGATCATTGGAACGGCGTCTACAAGACCCATTACAACGAAGAATTGAGTACGTAACATTGGGATTAATTCTGGTTGGCGAGCGCCGCCTTCCAAGAACTTACCACCCAGAATACCCACACCGATTGCTGCGCCAACTGCGCCTAAACCGATAACAAGGGCACTTGCCAAAACTAATAAAGCTGCTGCTTCTGACACTGTATTTCTCCTACAAAGTTAAAGTTAAAAAGTTAAAACAAAAAACAAAATTAAAACAAAAAAACTAGTGTGCTTCATCATTTTGGTAAGCCATGCTCAAATACACGATGGTCAATACCATAAAGATAAATGCTTGTAACGAAATAATAAGAATATGAAACATTGCCCAAATTATCTGCAACACACCCGCAAAACCTGCGAACAAAATGCCTGCGCCGTAC
>JAGVCB010000064.1 GCA_020059445.1 Polynucleobacter sp.
CGAGTAAGCTCAGGCAGCCATCAGAGCTGTGCCATTGTTTGGCTTGTAATAGTCGCTCATCAGGCTTGATATCAGTCAGCTTGCCATTGCCACTGATCCACACTGAATTGATACTGAGCATACCTTCAGATTGTCTGGCTTCATTGACTGGATGATTGAACCAAATCATCTGAATCTCGTTTTGCCATTTGCGCCACTGACGAGCAACACCTTCTACAGATGTATCGGAGGGCATCCAGTGATCAATGTTTCGCCCCTCTGCTTGAGCCGTACTGACAGTTGATAAGCTCTCAAGAGCTGTGGATTCAATGAACCATTTATGAGGCATGCTGCGATGAGTGACGTCACTCATTTCGGCAAAAATATCCTTCACTGAATCAAAAAGAGCCTCAGCTTCTGATGCTTGGATATCTAATATTTGAGTACTCGTTAAAACCAGATGGTCTCTGGCAGCATGGATGTGTACCGGCTCAATTCTTGCCACACAAGTATGTGGACTAACGATCACACCTTGCGATTGAAGTTCCAAGGACGCACTGGCATTCTGCTTGCCGAGTAAAAACTTTTCATAGGGCAGTCCACGATCAAATGATTCTTGATCTTGACTGTCGGTAATAACAAGGGTGTATTTCATAACCTTGATTTTAGGTGGCATTTAGACCTTCTGTCCAAGAGCAAGCTAAACTCTTTCATATGAATATTTGGCCGATTGAACTCGAAATTGCATGGCGTTACACCAATGCCAGGAGAAAAGGCGGAAAAAACAAGGAAACAGGGTCTAAAGACGGGTTTTTGTCATTTATATCGTCTGTATCAATGTTAGGGATTGCCTTAGGCGTCGCGGCTTTGATCGTGGTTTTATCCGTCATGAATGGTTTCCAAAAAGAAGTGCGTGATCGGATGCTGTCTGTTTTATCTCACGTGGAGATTCATGCTCCAACAGGTTTGGGTGAATGGCAGCCTTTATTGGCCAAAGTTCAAGAAAATAAGCGGGTGACGGGTGCAGCACCGATGATCATGTCTCAAGCCTTGATCAGCCGAAGCGATGTGATGCGAGGTGTGGCACTACGAGGTATTGACCCTGATCTAGAAGGCGCGGTCTCTGACATACCGAAACATTTCATTCAAGGTCAAATCAATGCTCTTAAGCCTGGTGAATTTGGTTTGGCCTTGGGGGCTGAATTGGCAGGAATACTCGGCGTTCAGTTGGGTGACCGTATCACCATCATGGTTCCCGAGGGAGACATCAATCCTGCTGGCATGACGCCACGCATGAGGGCCTTTAAGTTGATTGGCATCATCGATAGTGGCCATTATGAGTTTGATAGCACTTTAGCGGTGGTTCATTGGAAGGATGCGGCAGCATTGTTGAGATTGGACGGCCCATCAGGTTTGCGTCTTAAATTAGATGACATGCAGCAAGCAGCCAAAGTGGCTGATCAACTGTCGATGCAACTACCGGGTTTGTGGGTCAAAGACTGGACAAGACAAAATAAAAATTGGTTTGCAGCCGTCCAAACTGAAAAACGCATGATGTTCATCATCCTGACCTTGATCATCGCTGTGGCTGCTTTTAACTTGGTCTCTACGCTTGTGATGACTGTGACTGATAAGCGGGGCGATATTGCGATTCTTCGCACCATGGGAGCCAGTGCTGGAATGATTCAAAGAATTTTCTTTGCGCAGGGTTTCATGATTGGAGCAATCGGCACCATGGGTGGAATCATTTTGGGCTTACTAGTTTCATTGAACATTGATGTGATTGTCCCAAGTTTGGAAGCAATCTTCCGTGTTCAATTTTTACCGCGTGACATTTACTTTATTTCGAGTCTGCCTTCCGATGTGCGCAGCAGTGACGTGATCACGGTAGGTTTGATGGCATTCATTCTTTCTCTTCTAGCTACGCTTTATCCAAGCTGGAGAGCGGCCAAAATTAAACCGGCTCAGGCCTTGCGTTATGAGTGAGGAATTGAACATGAACATGTCTTTGGTGGCCAAGAATATTTCCAAAACGTATGGAGAAGGTGATTTGGCTGTGCAAGTTCTTCATGACATCAGTTTGGAGCTTGCGGTTGGTGAAAAGTTAGCCATTGTTGGAGCCTCGGGCTCGGGTAAAAGTACTTTGTTGCACCTGTTAGGTGGCTTGGATCATGCTAGTCAAGGTGAGGTTATTTTGGCTGGCCAATCATTGGCTCATCTCTCCGAGTCTGATCTGAATAAGTTACGCAATCACCATTTGGGATTCATTTACCAATTCCATCATCTCTTGGCTGAGTTCAGTGCTTTGGATAACGTGGCCATGCCCTTGCGTATCAGAGGTATTAATAACGATGAAGCCAGAGCCATGGCCAAAGAGATGCTCACAAAAGTAGGCTTGTCCCATCGAATGGATCATCGCCCAGCAGCTCTGTCAGGTGGAGAGCGTCAGCGTGTCGCAGTTGCTAGAGCTTTGGTGACCAAGCCAAGCTGTGTTTTGGCAGATGAGCCCACTGGAAACTTGGATGCTGAAACAGCTGACACTGTTTTTGATTTGATGTTGGAGATTGCCAAAAGTCAGGGCACAGCATTCGTGATTGTGACCCACGATCCATTGCGCGCCGCAAGATGTGATCGAGTTTTACGTTTAGACCATGGCGTATTGAAAGCTCACTAACGTGGCTTTGTGTTTAGATACCCATTGCCATCTCGATGCGGATGAGTTTGGTCCTGATCGTGACGCCATGCTTGCGCGAGCTGCTCAGGTAGGAGTCACTGGTGTACTGTTACCAGCCGTTCGTGCAAAAGATCATTTATCAGTAAAAAATCTGACACATCAAGCTGCTCAACTGATGCCAGCGAGCTGCTATACCTTAGGCATTCATCCAATTTTTACACCAGAAGCAAAAGAGTCTGATTTAGAGCTTTTAAGACATGCAGTGATAGAGGCTTTGGATGATCCTCGTTTTGTCGGAATAGGCGAGATTGGTTTAGATTATTTTTTACCTGACTTGGATGCTCATCACCAATCATTCTTTTTTGACAAGCAACTTGATCTTGCAGAAGAATTTAATCTGCCGGTGATTTTGCACGTTCGCCGCTCTCAAGATGCTATTTTGAAAGTCTTGAGATCAAGAAAGATCATCGGTGGCATCGCGCATGCATTCAATGGTAGCTTTCAGCAAGCTGAGCATTTCATCAAGTTAAATTTTGTGATGGGTTTTGGTGGAGCTATGACGTTTCCCAGAGCTTTGCAAATCCGACGCTTGGCCAAAGAATTACCTTTTGAAAGCATCGTTCTTGAAACTGATGCGCCAGATATTCCACCTACTTGGTTGGCAAAACAAATAAGCCATCGTAATGAGCCTGCAGAGTTACCGCAGATTTCATCAGTTCTTGCAGAGATTCGTTCCTCATCCATCAGTCAAACACAGA
>JAGVCB010000132.1 GCA_020059445.1 Polynucleobacter sp.
AAAGAAGCTGGGAAGAGGAATCAATGTCACACCAATGTCTTGGGTGGCCAAATCAATCGCAATCCACTCCAAGGAATTATCGGCCAGTATTCCAACGGGTGCTTTGGGATTCTTTCTATTTAAAAGAGCTTCCGATACTTGAGAGATTTTCTTTAAAAGGGCGGCTTTATCCCATGACTCTGTCGCTGAAGACAGAATGGTTTGATGTTCTGGGACTAATTTAAGCCAGCTTCTCATAGCCTGAAGCAATGTCACCAAACATCACTTGTGGTTGAGTGTTGTAATAAGTCCCCCAGTTTTTGCCGCCATCTGCTAGACGACTAGGATCGGCTTCAGCTAATTGAAACAACTTAATGCCAAGGCGCTTGAAGGAATTCAACAAAGTGCGGGTAGCAGTAAATGTCACCCACTTGTATCCCTGCTCATGTAAAAAGCGGGTCATGTTGATGATCAGGGTGCGACCAGCACCTGCATGGATGGCTGCCAAATTACCCACTTCGACGATTTCTTTGCGAGTCGTGTGTTCTTTAATTTGAGCTTGGATATTGATTTCTAGGGGCGCATCTAAGTATTGTTCAACAAAACACTTTTTATCTGTGAGTCCTGAAAAACCCAAGGCTGCTAGCCATTGGCCTTGAGCATCTTTGCAACCTACCAAGATATCGCTGAAGTGATGAACATCAGCACCATAGGTTTTATAGAAAGTAGTTGCTATGAAAGACTGCAGACTTTCGCGGTCTGGGTGTTGTTTGGTGACCCATTCAAAATTGTAAAGATCTTCCTCAGAATTTAACTCTGGGCAGATTAAGGTATGCTTTGCGTCATGATGTGTTCTTAATATAAGAGCCATTTCTGATCCTTTTTGTTTGGTTTAGGTCAAACAATAGAGGTCGAAAATTAAGGCTAAATTAAGGATTGTCAAATGAAGACAATAAATATTTACGCCATTGTTTTATTTAGTTTTATTTATATAGAAAAGAGATTATTTTGAAAAAATTCATGATTTTTGCATTGTTTCTGAGCACTTTTATTTCGTTTTCCTCAGCCAACCCATCAGCAGGTGCAGCTCGCATTGGCGATAGTTTGGTTCTTGAACTCAAAGATCAGCACGATCAAACAGTTGCGATCAATGAGCAAACCAACTTGGTTTTATTTGCTGCTGGTAAATCAACCAGTGCACTCATGAGCAAAGTCTTGGAAGACTTGCCGCCAACTACTCTTAAAGATAAAAAGGCCCTTTACGTTGCTGATATCAGCGGTATGCCAGGTTTCATCACGAAAATGATCGCGATTCCAAAAATGCAAAAAAGACCATATACGATTGCCATTTTGAGAGATGAGGTACAGTCAAAACTATTTCCGCAAAAAGATGATGCAATCACTGTCATCAAACTCAATTCTGGAAAAGTGACTGAAATCACTTTTGTGACCAAGGAAGAAGAAGTCACCAAAGCCCTGCAGTAAAGCTTGTTAAGTGAATGCGCGCAAACACGCATTCACTTAAAAATTAACTTTAAGTGACGGAAAGAATCTTCAGGCTTAGAATCTATACTTAGTTAATAAGTAAAATATAAAGTTACTCAATGAGATTAGATCTCTTCTTAGGAGTGAGCATGTTACGTTTTGATATCCCACCAGTGAACGCCAATGTTGTGAGGTTTGAAGCCTTCATTACATTCCTTGTATGCGTAATTGCTTTATTGGGCTTCCCACATCTACTACCAGTCTTGGCTTTGATGGGTTTAGTCAGAGGATTTTTTGGACATAACAAATGCCCATCACATCGCTTGTTCACCAAGATCATGACTGGCATGAACCTCGCAGGTAAGAAAGAAAATGCTGGTGCAAAAATGTTTGCTAACAAGATTTTGTTCATCGCAGCCAGTGTTGCATCGATTTTGCTTTATGCAGGCAATGATTTATGGAAAGTGCCAGCCACTGCTTTGGTGATTTTCTCTACCCTTGAGTGGGCATTCTCATTCTGTGCTGCTTGCTGGGCTTACGGATTTTGGTACAAGTTCTTTCCACCAAAGACCTGAGTATTCAACTCCAAACAGGCGGCTTCTTGGATGCCTTAGCAACACCTTCCAAATAAGCCTCATGAGCTTCTTGCTCTTCGGTAGAAGCTAACTGCACCACTAGTTCAGTGGGCAAGGGCTTGCGTTTTGCATTGGCCGCATCACTGTCCATACCATGCAAGTCAATCATCAAGTCCTCTTGACCGCGGGTCATGGCCAAATAAACTTCAGCCAAGAGTTCAGCATCTAAAAGAGCGCCGTGCAATGTGCGGTGTTCATTGCTGATTGCAAAGCGTTCGCACAGAGCATCTAAAGAATTTCTTTTGCCAGGGAACATCTCTCGGGCGTTCTTGAGTGTGTCAATCACACCTGATACATGCTCATCAACCTTACCGCGTTTTAAAAGACCAAATTCAGCATCTAAAAAGCCAACGTCAAAGGGGGCGTTATGAATGATCACCTCAGAATCTTTTAGGAAGGTGATGATCTCGTCAGCCACATCTGCAAAGACTGGCTTGTCTGATAAAAACTCCATCGTTAAACCGTGAACAGCCACTGCACCTGGATCAATATCGCGTTGAGGATTGATGTAGTGGTGTAGCTTATTGCCGGTTAAGCGTCGATCGATCATCTCTAGGCAGCCAATCTCAATCACCCGATCACCAGTGAGCGGGTTAAGACCAGTTGTTTCAGTATCGAGAATGATTTGACGCATAAACTTTTCCTAATTTAGAACTGTAATAACTAAGAATAAAAAAACTAAAACTCAACAAAAAATCACAAAAAATCAACAAAAAACATAACCGCAATCTCACTCCTTCAGCATTTCAGCAGGGATCTCCATTGGGCCTGTGCCACTGTATTTGTCTAAGTAAAGATAAATGACTGGGGTGATGATCAGTGTCACAAATTGCGACACAATCAAACCACCGACCACAGCAATACCCAAAGGCTGTCTTAACTCGGCACCAGCCCCAAGGCCTAAAGCAATTGGTAATGCGCCGACCACGGCTGTGAGGGTGGTCATGGTGATGGGTCTGAATCTCAATAAGCAGGCTGTGCGTATTGCTTCACGAGGCGACATGTTTTGATTGCGTTGCGCATCCAAAGCAAAGTCAATCATCAAAATCGCATTCTTTTTAACCAAACCAATCAAGAGCAAAATACCAATGGTCGCAATGATCGTTAATTCCAAATCAAAAATTCTTAGGAAGATCAAAGCGCCAATAGCTGCAGATGGTAAGCCTGCCAAAATCGTCAAGGGGTGAATATAGCTCTCGTATAAAACGCCCAGCAATACATAAATAACCAATACCGCGGCTAACAATAAAATGATTTGGCTGGATTGGCCGCTTTGGAACACCGCGGCATCGCCACCATAGCTGGTGATGATGGATGGCGGTAATTGAAGTTCTTTGACGTACTGCTCTAATTTCTTGGTAGCATCGCCCAAAGCCACATCAGGAGCTAAGTTAAATGAAATTGTCACCGCTGGTACTTGACCTTGGTGGTTCACAGCAGTCGGTCCAATGGTTCTTCTGAATGAAGCAATGCTGGAGAGTGGAACTAACTTATCACTGGTTCTGCCGCGCACATAAATGCCATTGAGATCAGTTTCATATTGCTTATATTCATTTGCTGCTTGGAGAATCACTTGGTAAGTGTTCACGCTGGTGTAGATGGTTGAAACCTGTCTTTCACCATAAGCAGAGTACAAAGCATTACGTATATCAGCGACTGTTACACCGGCGCTCGCTGCTTTTTCACGATCAATGTCAATTTGAGCCTGCAAACCTTTTAGTTGAGAATCAGTGGTGATATCTCGAAAGATGGCTGGGTCAGAACGCATCTTTTCAGTGATTTTGTTGGACCAATTATTGATGCCTTCAAAGCCCACACTTTGCAAAATATATTGATATCGACTCTTGGTGACTTTGCCGCCCAATTGCAAGTTTTGAATGGGGCGCAAATAAACCGCAAGACCTGGAATATCTTTTAAATCTTTGCGCAGACTCTCTAATACTTTCTTCATCGGGGCTCTTTCGCCACGAGGCTTTAAATTAACAAACATCCTGCCCGTATTAGTGCCAGAATTTGCGGGACCTCCAGTGATCGATACAAGGCCTTCAATATTTTCATTGTTACGAACAATTTCAGCCGCTTTGTTTTGAAGCTCAACCATCGCGTTGAAGGAAATATCATCAGCTGCTTCAGTGGTTACAAACAATTGACCTATATCTTCTTCTGGGAAGAAGCCTTTCGGGCTTAGGATAAATAAACCAATCGTGATAATGAACGTTGCCAAGGCGCCCTGTAAAACTTTCTTTTGATTGGTGAGTGCCCAATCAAGCGCCTTTTCATAGATGGCCAAGACTTGATTGAAATAACGCTCAAACTTGATGGTAATTGGGCGCTCTTTGGTAACTGCTTGACCATGTTTTGGTAAAAAGCGACTACACAACATCGGTACCAAGGTGAGTGATACCACCGCTGATACCAAAATAGAAAGAGACACGACCACTGCGAATTCTCTGAACAGCAAACCTAGCGGGCCGGGCAAAAAGAAAATCGGAATGAAAACGGCGACCAAAGAAATCGAGATTGAAATGATGGTAAAGCTAACTTCACGACTACCCAATAAAGATGCCTTCAAAGGATGCATGCCGTTTTCAATATGACGCATGATGTTCTCAAGTACTACGATCGCATCATCGACTACTAGACCGACTGCAATGGTGATACCCAGTAAAGAAATATTGTCTAGGCTATAGCCCATCCAGTACATGATTGAGAACGCGCCAATCAAGGAAATGGGCAAACTCAGTGCAGGGATGATCGTGGCAGCAGCGCGCTTTAAAAATAAGAAAATCACCATGACCACCAAACCGATGGTGAGCAATAAGGTGAGGTTCACATCATGGATGGCTTCTCTGATTGATTTTGAGCGATCAATCAACAAATTCACTTTGATGGATGCCGGCATTTGTGCCTCGAACTTAGGCACCATCTTGCGCACCGCATCAACCACCTCAACAGAGTTGGCAGTTGGTTGACGGAGAATCGCTAAGGCGATTGAGCGCTCACCGTTATAAGCGGCTACTGTTTTGACAGATTCATAACTTTCTTCGACCAACGCCACATCCTTTAAGCGCACTGGCAAACCATTGCGTTGTGCGATTACCAAGTTAGCGTATTCACTGGCTTTGACCAATTGCTCGTTGGCGTAAATGGTCAGCAATTGACGAGGACCGTCTAAAACTCCAACAGGGGTGTTGGAGTTGGCGTTGTTAATCGCTTTGGCAACATCATCAAGCGTAAGATTCTTGGCGGCCAATAGACTTGGATTGACCTGAACTCTGACCGCGTATCTTTTTTGACCATAGACCAAGACTTGTGCCACACCATCAATCGTTGAAAGTGTTGGAGAAATCAAGTTCTCTGCGTAATCATTGATTTGTGACAAATCCATCGAAGGAGATGTCATTGTCATGATCAATACGGGCGCATCAGCAGGATTGACCTTACGATACGACGGTGGGTTGGTCATTTCAATCGGTAGACGCTTTTGTGCACGCAACAAAGCCGCTTGCACATCAACTGCGGCTTTATCAATGTCACGGTTATTGTTGAACTCAAGCGTGACGTTGGTGCTTCCCAATACGTTGGTTGAGCTGATGACCTTGATACCGTCGATGGTTGAGAATTCTTTTTCTAAGGGCAGGGCAACCGCTGATGCCATGTTCTCAGGACTGGCTCCTGGCAAACTAGCACTGACCTGAATCACTGGCGTATTAAAGCTTGGAAGAGCCGCGACCGGTATTTTTAAATAAGCAACCGTGCCAGCAGCCACAGTGGCCAATGACAGCAATACCGTCATGACCGGGCGGCGTATACATAACTCTGAGATGTTCATGACTGATTACTTCCCAGCGCCAGATGTTTCTCTGATCGCGCCGTTAGGTCTTAAGTTTTGTTTACCTTCCACCACAATCTTATCGCCAGCGTTCACACCTGTGACCACTGTCTTGCCTTGGTACTGGTAAATCACTTTGATTGGCTTAAGAGCAACCGTGTTGGCTTTTTCAACCACGTACAAATGATCGCCCTTGGTGTTGGTAACAACCGCTTGAGTTGGAATGACCAAAGAGTCTTTCAATGTTTTCGCTTTTAATTTGATTCTGACAAATTGCCCCTGAATCATCGTGCCATCTTTATTACTTAACTGAGCTTTGACTCGCACAGCACCGATGGCTGGATCTACTTGATTGTCGACCACATACACGGTGCCTTCGACTGGTTTGTTTGAACCATTGACATCCACACTCACAGTCAGTTCCTCACCAGCTTCGCGCCCAGCAAGCACCAAAGGAATTTCTTTCTCAGGGATAGTGAACTGTACATTGATTGGGTCTAGCTGAGTGATCGTCACCATCGCACCAGTTGTGGTGGTGGATGTGGCGTTACTGGTGGTTGATACATTGGTGCCAGCTTGTACAAGACTGCCTGGGAAGACGTTGATCACGCCAGCACGACCAGCAATTGGTGCGCGAATGTGATCAAAACTCATGGCAACTTCAGCAGCTTTGGCATTTGCCACCGCTGATTGCATATTGGCTTTTGATGTATCAGCCGCTGCTTGAGAAATGAATTTCTTTTCAATCAGCTCCAAAGATCGTTTGTATTGACGGGTAGCATCATCGGCCAATGCTTTGGCTTTTTCGTAATTAGCACGGCTGGCTCTGTCGTCCAGAGTGAACAACAAATCACCCGCTTTGACTGCTTGACCTTCTTTGATATGTATCTTACTCACCACGTTGGTTGTTTGCGGACGAATATCCACAATGTTGGCTGCAATGATCGTTCCAGTAGCTTCGATGATCACAGGAGTATCCACAGTTTCAACCAAAGTGGTGGTCACCAATTGAGGTGGTGCTTTTTTCGCTGACTTTGGCATCCACTTGTCATAAGCGTAATTGGCGGCAAAAAGCACAATCAAAATGATGATGATTCTTTTTTTGTGCTTGATCACAAATGCGTAGGTTTTAGCCCAATCAAACTTCTTGATCAGGTTCATCGCGAAAGTCACAATGCGGCAACCTAGCTGCATGACTTTATCTTTTAATTTGGTGATTAACTGCATGGCTGAGGGGCTTTGATTGAAAGCCGCTATCTCCTTATTTGTTCTAGCTTAATTCTCGCTTAATTCTCGCACACTCGCCCTGATTTGGCATTAATGAGGGGTTTGGAGTGCCTAGCTAGAGGAATTAGATTCAGAACGCAGTTTTTTTGAGGATTTCTTCAACGCCTTTATTGGCCAATGCATCGGCCAACTCATTACCAGGATGCCCTGCGTGGCCTTTAACCCAGTGCCAATCAATTTGATGCTTACCCAGTAATTCATCAATTTCTTGCCATAAATCCACATTTTTAACAGGATCTTTGCCGGCGGTTTTCCAACCTCTGGCCTTCCAGCCGCCCATCCATTCAGTGACGCCTTGCATGACGTATTTTGAGTCCGTGTACAAACTTACATGGCAAGCCATTTTGAGTGCCTTTAAAGCTTCGATCACGGCGGTCATTTCCATGCGATTATTGGTCGTCATTAGCTCGCCGCCATGTAAATGCTTTTCTTTATCTGCAGAACGCAACACCACCCCCCAGCCACCGGGGCCTGGATTACCTTTGCAAGCACCATCGGTGTAAATCACGACTTTGCTTTGTGCGGGAGTACTCATGCGTTGTCTTTCGGCTGATTTTTCTGTGAAGAGGTATTTAATTGAGTGACTGTGCTCAATTGTGCTTGATTGGCTGTCGCACCTTTCTCAATTCTGCCCACCAGTGTCAACGTTGAAACCCGTTTGATCGCTGACACCATGAACACAGAACCTAAGACAGGCCACCAGCGATCACCAGCTTTTTCTAAAAAAGCCAACTTTTGCATACCTGATTCACTTCTCAAAGGTAATCGGTAGCAACCAAAGCGACCGCGATCAACTGAGAAGTTAAGTAGCTTGAGCCAATCTTTCAGCCTTAATAATGCGATGAATTGACCATCTCTGGGGAGGTAGGGCTGGCCAACCAAATGACTGCAGTATTGGCGTAAGCCCCACAGGCTGGCTGGATTAAATCCAGAAATCACCACCCGACCTTCTGGCATCAAAACACGTTCAACTTCTCTCAACACCGCATGAGGGTCGGTGGCGAACTCAAGCACATGGGGCAAGACCACCAAATCAATGCTTTGGCTGGCAAAAGGTAATTCTTCTGGGATGCCTTCAATCGTGTGCCACTGGCTAGTTGATTCATCGTTGGGCTTGTCGTGCGGTGCACGCAAGATCATTTGCAAGGGCATGCGATTTTCGCTTAAGGCGGGCAATTGCGGTAAGCCAATTTGCAAGGCGTGATAACCAAAAATATCGCTCACAATGTGGTCAAATTGAGTTTGTTCCCACTTCAGGACGTATTTCCCTGGAGGCGAGCCAAGCCAAGTATCCCATGATGTCCATGGGGCTTGTTGATGATCGGTATCAGTTGGTTGACTCATAAGTGGTTATTTCTATGCCTGATGACAATTTATTGCAAGTACGTTCAATTGCAGCTTGTGACGATAACTACATTTGGTTGATTGCCGATAAGTATTGTGCCGTAGTTGTTGATCCAGGTGATGCTGCACCGGTCATTCGCTACCTCACAGAACATCATTTAACACTGACCACCATTCTAATCACTCATCATCACGCTGACCACATCGGTGGTGTGGTTGATTTATTGGCTTGGTGCGAATCCCTTGGTCAAGAAAAAACAGTAGTTTATGGACCTGCTCATGAAGATATTTCAGTGGTCACTGAGCGACTCATTGAATCAGACGCCGTTTCTATTGCAAGCCCCAAATGTGAGTTCACAGTCATAGATGTGCCAGGGCACACCTCAGGACACATTGCTTTCTATTTGAATGCAGTGCAACAGCCACACGTGTTTTGCGGTGACACATTGTTTGCCACAGGCTGTGGGCGTCTTTTTGAGGGAACTCCCGCACAAATGGTGAATTCATTGAATAAGTTAAAAAACTTACCTGATCAAACTTTGGTGCATTGTGCTCATGAGTACACCTTATCTAATATAAA
>JAGVCB010000136.1 GCA_020059445.1 Polynucleobacter sp.
GTCAATGCGATAGGATGGCATAAGGGAATTAAATCAGGACTCTTTTTGGTGGCTTGGATGGCCGCAATTCTGGCGATGCCCATCACATCACCTTTTTTGTGACTTCCAGACATGACCATGTCGAAAGTGCTTTGTTGCATTTGTATACTGCCAGTAGCAGTTGCAATACGGTGTGTGTGAGCCTTTTGGCCCACATCTACCATGTGGGCTTGGCCAGTTTCGTCAAAATGAGTCAGTTTGTTCATGCGGTATTTGTACCATAATTAGGGATATGAATCGTAAAAAGAATAAAGTTGCGCAGAAATTAATCGCGGGGTCCCTCGCTTTTATTTTCTATCCAAGCTGCTTATTGGCTCAAGTCGATAACAATCGAGTGGCGCAAGAGAATATTGATCGCACCATGCAGTCTCCCAGGGCTGGTTCTGAATTTGCGCCACCTAGTAAAAGAATCCAGCAGCCTCAATTGGTCTTACCTGATTTGGGGGATTCATCAAGTGCAGCTCTATCCCCGATTGATGAAAGATTATTGGGTGAGCGCATCATGCGCGATATTCGCAGGGATCCAGATTATTCAAAGGATGCCGTTTTTCATGATTACCTCAACACGGTAGGTCAGCATTTAATTGATACAGCTAAAAAGCAAAGTGTGGCTGGTTTAGATGGCAGAGGCAGCTTTGCCATTAATTTTGAATTATTTGGTGTACGAGATAAGAGTATCAATGCCTTTGCTTTGCCAGGTGGTTTTATTGGTGTGCACACCGGTTTGATTGTTTCTGCAGAAACAGAGTCTGAATTAGCCTCAGTGCTTGGCCATGAAATTGGCCACGTGACTCAAAAACACATTGCCCGCATGTTTAGTCAGCAAGGCACTAATTCAATGATTGCCTTGGCATCGATCATTTTGGCGGCAGTTGCGGCCAGCCGCAATCCAAACGCAGCCCAAGGTCTTGCTGTCGGTGGTCAAGCCTTGGCCATACAGAATCAGTTGGCTTATTCAAGAGATGCTGAGCGAGAAGCTGACCGAGTGGGTTTTCAGATTCTTCAAGCTGGTGGTTTTGATGTTCAAGGGATGCCAGACTTTTTCCAAAGAATGCAAAGAGCGAATAGCATCATGGAAAGCGGTGTGCCAGGTTATGTGCGCACTCACCCACTGACAACCGATCGTATTGCGGATATGCAAGACCGTGTGCGGGGGTTAGCTAAACCCAAGGTTCAATCATCCACGGAATTTTATTTATTAAAAGCGCGCGCTCGTTTGATACAAACCACCAGCTCAAGCAATTACCCTGAACTAAAGCAGTTTTACGAAAGTCTTGCTAGAAAAGCAGAACCTATCAAGCAATTGGAGGGTAACTATGGTTTGGCCTTATTGAGCTTAAAGCAGCAAAAAATAACGGATGCAGAATTTTATTTGCAGAAAAGCAAAGTGTTGATGCAAACGGTTTCTGCGCAAGGTTCTCCTGTGCAGCGCTCAAGCCTTTCTTTAGAGACAACTGCAATTGATCTTTTGTTTGCTAAAGGCCAACACGCTGAAGGGCTCAAGCAAATTACTCAAATCAAGTCTACCTACCCGCAATCAAGGGCGCTGAATATTTTGACAGTTGAAGGACAGTTAAAAACTCGTCAGTATGATCAAGCGATCAATTGGCTAAAAATTCAAACAAGAGCACAGCCAGAAAATTCAATATGGTGGGACCTGCTCGCAAGAGCCTATGCTCAATCAGGTAAAAGAGCGCTTCAGCATGGCGCCTTGGCAGAGAAGTATGTTGCTGATGGCGCATGGGTTGCTGCCATTGAGCAGATGCGTTTAGCTAAGCTTGCAGGAGATGCTGATTTTTATCAGTCTTCAGAGATTGATGCTCGCGCCAGACAAATTCAGGACTTATACCGCCAAGAACTTATTCAACAAAAACAAAAATAGCTCTTAAAGTTATTTGATCAGTGGAAGCCGTGAATGGTACTTGGCAACTGAATGTGTTCTTCTTGAGCTGGGCTTGTGTGAATATGGGCAATTCTCCAACCCATCGGACCTTGAACCAAAATGTAGGTGAAGTTCAAGAAAAATTCTGGCTCAATTTGTTCAGCTTCTAAACGGACAGCTTCAGTTGAGTCAAAGAAAGATATGCCGATACCTGTGTGTCCAATCACTTGAATTGGGTCGAGCCATAAAAAGTGATCTTCAAGTATTTTTTTCAATCCCTCGCGAAGCTCAGCATGGCCACTCAAACGTTTACCACCGGGCAGAATACAAGTGATCGAATCTTCATCCATCCAAAGATCAATGGATCCATCCAAGTCATTGCGATGCAATGATTCTCGCCATGCTTCGATGACTTCTTCTGGCATTTGAAACAATCTGGCTTGACTTGGCATGGTATTTTTAATGAGTTAGTTGATTGATGGAGTTTAGGACTTCTTTTACTTTTATGTCTACTAAACATTTCAAGTGACCCAGAGGGCAGGTTCTCTTAAAGCAGGGGCTGCATTCAAGGTGTAACCAATGAATTGCAGCAAGCTTGGATAGCGGTGGCGTATGCCTTGGATCACTGGAGCCAAAAATAGCTACTTGCGGGCGTCTAAATGCCGCCGCAATGTGCATCAAGCCAGAATCATTGCTGATCACTGCGGTGGCATTGCTGATCGCTGCCATAGCCTCCTCAAGGCTGGTTTGACCACACCAATTGATCACTTTGTTTGAATGAGTGCTCATTGCGGCAATATCACTGCCAATCGAAAACTCTTTCTTACTGCCCAAAATCACCACCAAAGCATTTTCTTTTGTTTCGATGATATTTTTGGCTAATTGGCCAAAATGTTCGATTGGCCATTGTTTCGCTGGACCATATTCAGCTCCAGGACACAGAACATAAAGATCTTGGTGCCTCTGAATTTTTTGAAGCGCTTGCTGACTATCGGTGATCATTGCATCGGGCAGCGATAGATGTGGCTGAGGCACTTCCGACAAAGTATTGTCTGATAGCGCAAAGTAATGGCTCGACATTGGTGGGCGATGTGAGCGTGATGGATTTTTAAGTGCTTGATTGATGAGTCCCCAACGCATTTCACCTTGGTAGCCAATTCTGTGAGGAATCTTGGCAAGCCAAGGAATCAGAGCTGATTTAAAACTATTGGGTAAAACATAAGCATGGGTGTAAGCGCTCAAAGCCAATTGTTTCGCAAGAGCTTTACGCTCTTTCCATTGCAATGCCCCATGTTGAAAGTCAGCGGTGATGATCTGATCAACAGCAGGTATTGCTTTCATGATGCTGGCAACCCAAGGGGTCGCTAAAACATCGATCTGACAGCTGGGATTATTTTTTTTAAGTTGAGATATCAGAGGTTCAGTCATCACTGCATCGCCAATCCAATTGGGTGCAATCATGAGTATCTTCACCATCTTAGTGACCGTGCGGCTTTGTGCCAGGTATAAGCTCATACTCAGTGCCGCAGTATGGGCACTTGGCATGGCCAGTCGTTAACACATCTAGAAAGACGCGAGGGTGCATGCTCCAGGCTGGAGAGTTGTTGTTAGGGCAGTGAAGAGGTAAATCTTTTGTGCCATTCACTTTGATAACGCTTTGCTGATTCATCATGACCTCGGCTATCTGAGTGTTTTTAAACCACCGTTAACCAGTGACGATATTTATCGCTCTTACCAGCTACTGCATCAAAGAATATTTGTTGAATTTTTGTGGTGATTGGACCGCGTGTGCCGTCACCGATGATGCGATCATCAAGTTCACGAATCGGTGTTACTTCAGCAGCTGTGCCAGTGAAGAATGCCTCATCGCAGCAATACATCTCGTCGCGGGTGATGCGCTTTTCTTTAATTTCAATACCAAGATCTTTAGCGATCGTAAAAATGGCATCACGGGTAATGCCGTCCAAACATGAAGCCAAGTCAGGTGTGTAAATGATGCCATCTCTAACGATGAACACGTTCTCGCCTGAGCCTTCTGAAACATAACCATCTGTGTCTAGAAGAAGTGCTTCGTCGTAACCTTGCGCAGTCACTTCTTGGTTGGCGAGAATTGAGTTGATGTAGTAACCAGAAGCTTTGGCTCTCACCAAAGAAACGTTCACATGATGTCTGGTGAATGAAGATACCTTGACGCGAATACCTTTATTCAAGCCATCTTCACCTAGGTATGCGCCCCACTCCCATGCAGCAATTGCAGCGTGAATTGAATTACTTCTTGCAGAAATACCTAGTTTTTCAGAGCCAATCCAAACAATTGGACGAATGTAGCAAGACGCCAATTTATTTTCTTTAACAACTTCAACAATTGCATTTGCAATCTGCTCTTCGGTGTAGTTCATCTTCATTTGGAAGATTTTTGCTGAATTGAACAAGCGACGTGTGTGCTCTTTCAAACGGAAGATCGCTGGACCTGCATCGGTCTTGTAGGCTCTGACGCCTTCAAAAACACCCATGCCATAGTGAAGAGTGTGAGTTAACACATGGATGTTTGCGTCTCTCCAAGGGACCATCTTGCCGTCCATCCAAATAAAGCCATCACGATTTGCCATTGACATGGTTTGTTTCCTAAATTCTGAGAAAAATGCGGTTGAATCATCATTGTAAAACAGCCACAGGTAGATGGCTATGATGAAGACATCTGTGCTCCCTATAATTAAAGATTCTCAAAGACGACTCAATTCATAGTGACCTGGCTCTCAAACAACAAAAAACACCTGCTTGAAGGCAGTAAAACCATGTCAAAAGCTGGTTTTGCGATCTTCACTTGGGCATTGGTGACTGGTATGGCCATGGCTGAATCGAGTTTGACCACGTGGCAAGCCATTGGAATGTCATTGTTGGTTTACGCTGGTTCTGCACAATTAGCTGCCTTACCCTTGATGGCCGGTGATTTCCCTTTCTGGACCATTTTTTTAACGGCTGCCGTGGTTAATTTGAGATTTGTTATTTTCAGCGCTGGTTTACAACCGTTTTTTAGAGATAGAACGCTTTGGAAGCGTTCTATTTTGGGTTATCTGAACGGAGATCTGACCTTTGCTCTTTTGATGTCTCGTTATCCACAATATCGAGCCGATCCATCCCACTTGCCATTTTTCTTAGGTATGTCTCTGACCAACTGGACAATATGGCAAACAGGGTCTTTGGTGGGGATATTTCTTGCTGGAGCGGTCCCAGATGCATGGGGTTTGGGCTTTGCTGGAACATTGGCATTGATCGCCATCTTGTTACCGATGTTAGATGGTTTATCTATGCGATTGGCAGCCCTGACTGCTTTGGTGGTGGCATTAGCGGCCAACGACCTGCCCTATAAATTGAGCATTGTTTTGGCAGTTTTGGCAGCTATCGCAGTTGGTATTGCGTCTGATCGTCTCATCAGACAGAGGAGGGGGGCATCATGAGCCCATTCGATAGTTGGATTGTGATTATCGGCTTGATGGTGGTGACCTTGATCACTCGAAGCTTCTTTTTGCTCATTGGTGAACGAATGGAGCTATCAGAAACAGTTCAAAATGCCCTCAGGTATGCGCCTGCAGCCGCTTTGGTAGCAATTATTGCCCCTGAAATCTTTGTGACCCAGACACTCACCCCATCGGAAGTGACCACTCCTCAGTTTTGGGGAGGTGCTGCCTCTTTTCTAGCGTTTTTAGTTACAAGAAGTATGTTTTTGACCATTGTTTTGGGAATGTTGGTTTTTGCCTTGGTGGGCTTGATTGGGTCTTAAAAAACCGTCCAATTGAGCTGTAAAAAGGTAAAATCTGACTTTCTTGTCTTTTGTCGAATATTCGCTATGCCAGGCACATCAAAACTTCAATTTAATCGCCTTTCCGCCTTGGCCGCCAATGGCCAGCTAAAAGGTAAAAGGGTGTTCATCCGGGCTGATTTAAATGTTCCCCAAGACGAGGCAGGCAATATCACTGAGGACACTCGAATCAGAGCTTCTATTCCCGCCATTAAGCTGGCTTTAGAAGGAGGTGCGGCAGTGATGGTGACATCTCACTTGGGTCGACCAACGGAAGGCGAATTCAAAGCTGAAGATACTTTGGCCCCAGTTGCAGACAGAATTGCAGAATTGATGGAGCGCAAAGTTCCGTTGATCAGTCACTGGGTTGAAGGTGGTTTTGAAGTTGAACCAGGTGACTTGGTACTTTTGGAAAATTGCCGTCTTAATAAGGGTGAGAAGAAAAACAATGATGAGTTGGCTCAGAAAATGGCCAGCTTGTGTGATGTTTATGTGAATGACGCATTCGGTACAGCTCATCGCGCTGAAGCTACCACTCATGGCATGGCTAAATTTGCACCGGTTGCTTGTGCAGGTCCTTTGATGGCAGCTGAGCTTGATGCATTGGGTAAAGCATTGACGGATCCAAAGCGTCCTTTGGTGGCGATTGTTGCAGGATCAAAAGTTTCAACAAAATTAACAATACTTAAATCATTGGCAGAAAAAGTTGATCAATTGATCGTGGGTGGCGGTATTGCCAACACTTTCATGTTGGCAGCGGGCTTACCAATTGGAAGATCTTTGGCTGAGCCAGATTTGATCAATGAGGCAAAAGCCATCATTGACTTGATGGCCAAGCGTGGTGCCAGTGTGCCTATTCCTGTGGACGTGGTGGTTGCCAACGAGTTATCACCTTTGGCGCGAGCCAACAGAGTAGCGTCAAGCGATGTTCAGCCAGATGACATGATTTTGGACGTGGGTCCAAAAACATCAGCTGAACTGACCAGCATCATTGCGCACGCTGGAACCATTGTTTGGAACGGTCCAATTGGTGTTTTTGAAATTGATCAATTTGGTGGCGGTACCAAAATGTTGGCTGCTGCGATTGCGCACTCTCCAGCATTCTCAATCGCTGGTGGTGGTGATACCTTGGCAGCGATTGCCAAGTACGGTATTGAAAAACAAGTCGACTATATTTCTACTGGCGGCGGTGCTTTCTTGGAATTCTTAGAAGGTAAAACTTTGCCAGCCTTTGCTATCTTGTCAGAAAGAGCGGATAAATAATGCGTGCAACAAAAATTGTTGCGACCCTGGGTCCAGCATCAAGCAGCACAGAAGTTCTAACAAAATTAATGGAAGCGGGTGTTGATGTCGTCCGTTTAAATTTTTCTCATGGTACTGCAGCAGATCATCAAGCCAGAGCTCAGCAAGTTAGAGATGTTTCTAAGGCGGCTGGTCGCGAAGTAGCGATCATGGCAGATTTGCAGGGACCAAAAATCAGAGTCGGCAAATTTGAAAATAACAAAATTATTTTGAAGGCTGGCGAAAAGTTCACTTTGGATGCTAATTGCACCTTAGGTGATCAAACAAAAGTCGGTCTTGATTACAAAAATCTGCCCAATGATGTCAGGGTTGGTGATAAGTTATTGCTCAACGATGGTTTGTTAGTGATTCGAGTTGAAGGCGTTGAGGGTTCATGCATTCACACGATTGTTGAATTAGGCGGTGAGCTTTCAAATAACAAGGGCATTAATCGTGCGGGCGGTGGTTTGACTGCGCCAGCTTTGACTGATAAAGACAAAGAGGATTTAAAAACAGCCGTTGCTTTGGGCGCCGATTACATTGCGATCAGCTTTCCTAAAAATGCTGAAGACATGAAAATTGCTCGTGGCTTAGCGGATACTGCCAGCAAAGAGTTTGGACACAAAACAAAACTGATTGCAAAGATTGAGCGTGCTGAAGCTGTGATGCCAGGCGTATTAGAAGAAATTCTTGAAGTTAGTGACGGCATCATGGTTGCTCGCGGCGACTTGGCAGTTGAGGTTGGTAATGCAACAGTACCAGCACTACAAAAACGAATGATTCGTTTGGCTCGTGAAGCGAACAAGGTGGTGATCACTGCCACTCAAATGATGGAATCAATGATTCAAAATCCAGTGCCAACACGAGCTGAAGTCAGCGATGTGGCCAATGCTGTTTTGGATGGCACAGATGCTGTGATGTTGTCAGCTGAGACTGCATCAGGTCAGTACCCCGTTGAAACTGTTTTGCAGATGGCGGCGATTTGTTTGGAGGCAGAGAAGACTGAAGTACATCATTTGGATGCGGATTTCTTTGATCAAAAATTCACGCGCATTGATCAGTCAATTGCTTTCGGTGCTTTATTCACCGCTTACCATTTGGGTGTGAAAGCGATTGCTGCATTGACTGATTCTGGATCTACAGCCTTATGGATGAGCCGCCACAAGATTCAGGTGCCTATTTTTGCCATGACCACCAAATTGGCAAGCCAAAGAACAATGGCACTTTATCGAAACGTGCATCCTTTGCATTTGGATACTAGTAATGATAGGGACACTGCTTTAGAGCAAGCAGAAACAAGAATTAAAAAATTGGGTGTAGTTACCTCTGGCGATGCGATTGTTTTGACTGTGGGTGAGCCGATGGGACAAGTTGGCGGAACTAACACCCTCAAGATTGTGAACGTGAAATAAATTTTAATTTAAGGAAATAGCAATGGCTCTTGTATCTTTGCGCCAATTATTGGACCACGCTGCTGAGAATGCTTATGGATTACCAGCATTCAATGTGAATAATCTTGAACAGGTGCAAGCCATCATGGCTGCCGCCGATGAAGTCAATGCACCAGTCATCATGCAAGCATCTGCTGGTGCTCGCAAATATGCTGGAGAGGCATTTTTACGTCATTTGATTGATGCCGCTGTTGAGGCTTATCCTCATATTCCAGTGGTGATGCATCAAGACCATGGTCAAAGCCCAGCTGTTTGTATGGCAGCGATTCGTTCAGGCTTTACATCGGTGATGATGGATGGTTCTTTGATGGCTGATGGTAAGTCAGTTGCTTCATACGAATACAACGTTGCTGTTTCTCAAGAGGTTGTGAAGTTTGCGCATTCGATCGGCGTGACGGTTGAAGCTGAGTTGGGTGTTTTAGGTTCTTTAGAAACCATGATGGGTGATAAAGAAGATGGGCATGGCGCTGAAGGTGCCATGACTCGCGAACAATTGTTGACAGATGTTGAGCAGGCAGCTGATTTTGTGAAGCAAACACAATGTGACGCATTGGCGATTGCGATTGGCACGAGCCATGGCGCTTATAAGTTCACCAAAAAACCAACAGGTGATATTTTGGCGATTGATCGCATCAAAGAAATCAATCAACGTATTCCAAACACGCACCTTGTGATGCACGGTTCATCGAGTGTGCCGCAAGAGTTGCTCGCAATCATTCGTGAATTTGGTGGCGACATGAAAGAAACATACGGCGTACCTGTTGA
>JAGVCB010000127.1 GCA_020059445.1 Polynucleobacter sp.
ACACACAGATGCCGATCAATGTCATTGCAGAAAACCACTGCCTGGCATGATCGAACAAATTTCACAGCGTTATGGTGTGCCAATCAAAGGTGTGCCGATTGTTGGTGACAGCGTGAGAGATTTGGTGGCAGGGGTGAGTGTTGGGGCTGAGCCACACTTGGTTTTAACCGGCAAAGGTGAAAAGGCGCGCGCCAGCGGCGAACTTCCACCGTACACAGCTATTCATCAAGATCTAATGGCTTTTGTTAACCACTTCATCGGACGCACATGATTTTTGCTAGGTCGCTGACCTTCTTCCTTGCCATGCTAGCGATCACACCCGTGTATGCGGTAGCTTGTTTGATCATCTTTCCAATTGTGAATGCCTCAACCAGATATGAGTTTGTGAAAGGCTGGAATATCACCATCACTTACTTGGCAAAAATCATCTGCCACATTGAGTACGAAATCAAAGGCATGGAAAATATGAGTGCCCTGTCAGATCAGCCGGTCATCATTCTATCGAAGCATCAATCAGCTTGGGAAACCATTTCTTTTATGGCTTTATTTCCAAAACAATTGTGCTTTGTGTTCAAGCGTGAACTTCTTTGGATACCATTTTTTGGTTGGGCTCTGGCTTTGTTGCGCATGATTCATATCAATCGCTCTAAGACATCAGCAGCATCACAATCCATCGCAAGTCAGGGCAAGAAATATTTAGCGCAAGGTATTTGGATCATCATCTTCCCTGAGGGCACCAGAACAAAACCTGGCGCAAACACGGTTTACCGCAAAGGCGGTGCACGCTTGGCAAGTGCCACAAAGGCTTGGGTTATTCCTGTGGCACACAATGCTGGGCATGTTTGGCCAAGAAATAGTTTCCTCAAATATCCAGGAAAAATCACTGTCTCAATTGGACCAGCCATCACTTCTGAAGATAAGTCAGCTGAAGAATTACATCAACAGGCTGAACGCTGGATTGAAGCTGAAATGCGCGTCATTGATGCGCCAGCTTATAAAAAATAATTACTTCATTAATTGGCTAGCTGGCTAGCTGACGAGCCCAGCTAATGTAGTCTTCTACTGATATGTCTTGGGCGCGCAAGCCTAAAACATCATCGCTCAACTTCAAAGTATCTTTGATACTGGCAAGATTGTTTCTCAATACTTTTCTTCTTTGAGCAAAAGCCATTGATACCACTCGCTCCAGAGATTGATACTCTTTGTCTGTCAAAAGAATGTCCTGTCGCGGAATCATTTTGACAATCGCAGAATTCACTTTGGGCGGAGGATCAAAGCATTCAGGAGGAACATCTAAAACATTCTCCATGTGATACTTTGACTGCAACATCACAGACAATCGCCCATATTCTGAATCACCATGCTGTGCCGCCATCCGTTCTACAACTTCAGCTTGCAGCATGAAGACTTGCTCATCAACATCAGCAACGGCTGACATCAAATGAAACAGTAAGGGTGAAGAAATATTGTAGGGAAGATTACCAACGATTTTGACCCGAGCTTCAGGAGCATTTTTTTGGAGCAGCGCCTTTTGTTCTTTGGCCCATGATTGGAAGTCAAACTTCAATGCATCAGACTCATGAACCTGAAGTTTCTGTATAGCCTGATCTCTCCAAAACTTCACCAAATCCCTGTCCAACTCAACCACTGACATAACATCCACACAATTCAGCAATGGCTTAGTCATGGCCCCCAATCCAGGGCCAATTTCAATCAAAGCATCTTGTGGTTGTGGGTCAATGGCTTTAACGATGAGATGAATCATCCCGCTATCAATCAGAAAATGCTGACCAAAACGTTTACGAGCTTGATGTGCCACTAAGAACCTTTGGCCTTTACCATTTGATAAGCCACATTCAAGGCAGCCAACATGCTGCTTGAATCAGCTTGACCTTTTCCTGCAATTCCTAAAGCCGTGCCGTGATCAACAGATGTGCGAATGATTGGCAAACCCAAAGTGACATTCACACCTTCGCCAAAGGTAGCGAATTTAAAAGGGGCCAACCCTTGGTCGTGATACATCGCCAAAATCACATCGGCGCTTTTTAACTTATCAGGGCTGAAAATAGTATCGCCAGGATACGGTCCTGAGACACGGTAGTTTTTTTGCTTCATGTGCTCAATGGCCGGAGCAATCACATCTCTCTCTTCAAGACCCATGTGGCCAGACTCGCCCGCATGTGGATTTAGGCCAGTGACAAAAATCGATGGATCTTTGATGCCAAATTTATTCTTAAGATCTTGCCAAACAATTTCAATTGTTTTTTCAATCAATTCAGTGGTGATGGCAGCAGACACTTTTTGCAAGGGAATGTGCGTGGTGGTCAAAGCCACTCTTAACTGATCAGGCAAAAGATTGGATTCAAAAATAGGTTTGCCGCAAAGCATCATCACAACCAAATCGATCTTGCATTTTTCAGCCAAGTATTCAGTGTGACCACTGAACATCACACCAGAATCAGAGATAACACTTTTCTGAACAGGTGCAGTGACCATGGCTTGGAACTCGCCACTCAAACAACCGTCTATAGCAATATCCAAGGTTTGCAACACATAAGGAGCATTCAGAACATTCAACTGCCCAGCAGTCACTGGCGCAGCCAAGTCGCAACGTTTTACAAATAATCGCTCATGGCCAGTTTGCCCCACAGAACTGAGAAGAGATTCATCTGCTATCAGATGAACACTCACATCGGTATGCTGTGATAAAAACTCCTGCGCAGCCTTCTGACTGATTTCTGGGCCAATACCGGCTGGCTCACCAGTTGTAAGAGCAATATGAATCATCGTTAATTAGATTGGCGGATTTCTACAGTGGCTGCATCTCTGATTTGACGGAGCCAATCTTGATAAGCCTGATCCAATTTCTTTTCTCTGATGGCAGCTCTGGCGTAGTCACGCTGCTTATCAGCAGATAACTGCGCTTGACGTCTTTCGACCACTTGAATCAAATGCCAACCAAATTCGGTTCTCACTGGATCGCTGACCTCATTGATATTCAATTGATTCATCGCTTGCTCAAATTCAGGGACCAACTCACCAGGCGACATCCAGCCTAAATTACCACCGTTGGGTGCTGAGCCATCTTCAGAATGTTTTTTTGCCAACTGAGCAAAGTCTGATGCCTTCACTTTCATTTGATCTTTAAAACCATTTAAACGACGTTGTGCCTCAAGGTCAGTAACACCTGGGCGATGTCTTAGAAGAATATGGCGAGCTTGAGTTTGTGTCACAACAATATTTTGAACATTGGCCGCCAAGGTGCCTTTTCTATCAATCACTTTGATCACATGAAAGCCTGCACCACTTTGTAATACTCGCGGAATCATTTGATTGGAGCCGATGCCTTGAGCCCCATCTACAAATAACTGTGGCAAACGATCTAGGGTTCTATAACCAAGATCCTCTACTCGCACACCTGATCCTGGCAAAGCAATCTTTTTGCCATAAGCTAGAAAATCCTTTTCAACACTCGCTTGTTTTAGAACATCTTCGGCTTTGTTTTTTGCAGCAGCCACATCAGACTCGCTCGCATTGGTTGGCAGACCAATCAACAATTGAACAAGGTAAATCTCATCGTTACCGGCTTGCAATACCTTACCTCTGTTTTTCTCAGAAATATAACTGTCAATTTCACTTTCACTGACCTGGACACGAGCATCAACCTCACGGGCACGCAATCTTGCAGCCTGCACTTCTTTTCGAATTTCTTCTTTGTATTTATTAAAGTTGGTACCTTCTTTTTCAATTTTTATTTTTAACTCAGGTACTGATAATTTGCTCTGTGCAGCAATGTTCCCAAGAATCCTGTCTAAATCCCTATCGCTTACTTTGATTCCAGCTTCCTTGGCTAAGTTTTGCTGAATCCGCTCAGAAATTAATCGCTCTAACACCTGTGCTTTTAAATCATTTGCTGGGGGCAAAGGTCTATTGGCTGCTTTGAATTGTTTCTCAATGAGTGCAACTCTATTTTCAAGCTCTAACTTAGTCACCAAGCTTGTATCAACAATTGCAATAACCTCATCGATTGATTTATTTTTGTTTTGAGCTAAAGGCATCTCACTGAAGAGCACCAAAGCAATGGCACTGAAAACAATATTAGCTAGCTTCATTCGTAACTTTCAAATGGTGATATTGGTGCTGGGTTAGGACTGATTGGCTCATATCCAGGTATATTAAATCTAATTAAGTTAATAGGGTTACTGCCCAAGCCAGTAAATCCCTTAAAGTCAATCTGCATATAAATTTCAGACGTTGAAAGAACAGACGTATTTTGATAATGGCGGTGAACCACTCTGACCACCCAACAGTCAGCGTCGTACTCAAGACCAGCAACTCGATTTAGAACTTGATTCGAAATTAAGTCAAAGTTATAACGTGCAATACCGTACCACTGACGTGTGATGGGCCATTGCCCAGAAAGTTCATACTGGTCCGAGGTCGCCTTGGTATCAACTGGGTTGACCACCCTTTTGTAGCTGGCATTCAATAATTTTCTGACTTCAGGTCGATAACTGGCAGTGACGCTTTGCTGCACCAATTTAGAGACTTGTTCGTTGTATTGAACCAAGCCATCAAAATTGAAGTTGCCGATTAAACGAGTTGATAAACCTGCCAAGATATCTGATCTTTTAACAGGCGTTTGTTCGGTAGTGAGTCCAACACGCTGACCTTCCATATCAATACGCTGCGCGATTGTGGCACGCAAGCGTTCAACACCAGTATCAGCATCCAATACTCTTGAAGTAATACCAAAAGTTACTTTGTTGTTATCAGCAATACGGTCATTACCAGCGAATGAATTTTCACTAAAAATTTGAGAGATACCAAAACCTGCATCAGCCGTATCAAACAAAGGTAAATCGTTTTGATAACGGTAAGGCGTGTAAACATAAAAAGCTCTTGGCTCAAGAGTCATCAATATGTTTCTGCTGAACAAGGTATTTAATTCAAGAGCATCACGTTCAAGGATCAAACCAGAATCCAAGCTGAATGTTGGTAGGGCCACATTTCTATTTAAATCTGCTTGCCCTGGAAAAGGATCAACTGAATATTGGGTTGTTCTAAAGGATACTTTGGGCGTCAGGTAATAACCAGGGGTCATGAATGGTCGGGCAACCGATGTGGTGGCGTACGCACGATTGCCTTCTTTAAATGTTCTGCTTGAAGCAGCCAAACCTTTGTAGGTGAATCTAGTAGCATCGGTCTCAACAGTGACGTTCAAGCCACTCCAGTTATTTCTGACATATTTGGCATTGACCTGAGGCTCTCGTTCGTAAGGTAGAACAGTTGTAAAGTTTGGATCTGGTTGCAAAGTTTGGAACTTTTGTACTCTGGTCAAAATATTCCAGCCAGCATAGCCATATCTCGCACCAACTTCTTGATTGAACTGACGATTGACCACACCATTCAAGCTCTTGCCCAAATCATCCACATACAAATCATCAGAGACTTTACTGTAGTCGGTATATCCAACCAATCCATTGGCAATATTTTGGGTGTGCTTCAAACCAAAGGCCCAACGATTTTTGCCATAAGCAGCATCATCTAAAGCTTCAGCGGTTACAACACCCGTGTAATTCCTATCAAGATAACGATATTCAACGCCTAACTGCTCGCCTCGTCCCTCAAGATAGCGTGGGAACAAAGTCATGTCTCGATTAGGTGCTAAATTGGCATAGTAGGGAACAGTGATGTCCCAACCCTTCACCCCGCCACGAGTGGCGCGACCATAAGTTGGAGATAAAAATCCTGAACGACGCCCAGAACCAGTTGGCAATGAAAATACCGGTGTGTACAAAATAGGCACTTCAAAAAAATGAAGCACGGCATTCGTTCCAACCGCTGTTTCAGTATCTTGCTCAACATCCATTCGACTAGCACTCAAATACCAATCTAAATTTTCAGGACGGCAAGTGCTATAAGTTAACTTTTCAAATTCAATTTCGTTATCTTCTTTGAACTCAACACGGCTCGCCTTACCGCCACCGCCAATATCTCTGAGTTCATAGTCAGGCTGGTCCATCCAACCCTCTTGAGCATCAACCTTGATTTTTGCTTTTGGGCCTTTGAAAGAAGTGGCGTCTTTTAATAAGGTGGCATTGCCATCAACATCTGCAATATCAGTATCAGGGTCATAAGTGATGACATCGCCCTTGATCACAGTGCGATTTCTTCTGATAACTGCATCACCCTCTAAGCGCATCTGACGATCCATGATGCCGTCCAATTGCTTTGAGGAGGTAAAAGTCGGAGCCACATCATCCGGAACAACAGGTCTTACCAGAAGTTGATCTTCTAACTTAAGTTTGAGAGGGTCTTCTTTAGGTAAAACATTCTGAGCCAAAACCATCGAGGCTAGAGAAAAAGATGTACAAAAACACCCCACTTTAAGAAGTGATGGGAGTCGTTTGAAATCGAGAAATAAGCTCGGAACGATAAAAGTTTTAGGCATATGACTTAAGTGCTTTTATTATACGAAGCCATGAACCCTGATATCCGCTTATCTCAATTAAATTCTTGGTTAGCCAATTTGGCAAGCAAGTGGTCACTAACCCTCGAAAGCTTGGCGCCCGCATCAAGCGATGCCAGTTTTAGGCGCTATTTCAGGGTTATAGGTACTAAAAATGGGGCTCACCAGAGCTTCATTGTGATGGATGCCCCGCCTACAACCGAGGACACAAAGCCTTTTATCGCGATTTCTGAGCTTTTTGCCCAAGCAAAACTCAATGTGCCACTGGTTCTAGAGCAAAACGTTGAACAAGGATTTTTACTTTTGAGTGATTTAGGCAATGAAACCTATCTCTCAGCGCTTAATTCAGCAACCGCACCAATGCTCTATGACGCTGCGAATGCAGCCTTGATCCAACTGCAATTAGACAGCAAGCCAGGGATTCTTCCGGAATTCAACAAAGAGTTGCTCAGCCGTGAGCTGAACCTATTTTCCGAGTGGTATTTGAGTAAACACCTCAATTTAGAGCTGAATTCAAAACAAAATGCTGATTTGGCCCATATTTTTGAGCTGATTCTGGAAAACAACCTCTCCCAAGCGCAAGTCTATGTTCATCGAGATTTTCATAGTAGAAATCTGATGGTGACAAGTGATAACAATCCAGGGGTCTTAGATTTTCAAGACGCCGTCTACGGACCGATCACTTATGACTTGGCCTCTTTGTATCGTGATGCCTACATTGAATGGGAAGAGCCTGAACAAATGGACTGGCTGATCCGATACTGGGATAAGGCGCGTAAAGCAGGCTTACCAGTACCCCCTGAGTTTGGAGACTTTTATCGTGACTTTGAGTGGATGGGTTTACAAAGACACCTAAAGGTTTTGGGTATTTTTGCGCGTCTCTATTACCGCGATGGCAAAGATGGCTATTTGAAAGATATCCCCTTGGTTTTCAAATACACTAGAAAAGTTGCAGAGAGATACATTGCACTCAAGCCCCTTCTTCAGCTTTTAGATACGATCGAAGGCATTGATCGTCCAGATGGATTAACTTTTTAATGACCAATCTCTCCCCTATTCCTTGCATGGTTTTGGCTGCAGGCCGAGGGGAAAGAATGCGTCCATTGACCGATCACACTCCAAAACCATTGCTTGAGGTTCAAGGCAAGAAATTGATTGACTGGCACATAGACGGTCTTTTAGAAAATGGCTTTAGCCAAGTGGTCGTGAATCACGCATGGTTGGGCGAACAAGTGGTCGCACATTTATCTCAAGCCAAACGCATAAACTTGAATGTGCAATTTTCTAAAGAGCTTACAGCCCTAGAAACTGCGGGCGGCTTGCGTCAGGGCATGAGCCTCATGAAACTGGATGATTACTTTTTTGCCATCAATGGTGATGTTTTTTGTCCAAGTTTTCCATTTGAAAAAATTCATGACATTGTTCAAAAATTACGAGATTCAAAATCAATCATCTTGGCCTACCTTTTTTTGATTAAAAACCCCGACCACAATCCTCAAGGGGATTTTCAACTTGAGGGGCATTTGGTCAAAGATAAAGACACACAAGGCTCCAGCCTGACCTTTTCAGGCGCTGGCATCTACCATCAAGATTTGTTTAAAAGTATTAAGATGGGAGAAGTTGCCAAGCTTGCTCCAATACTCAGACAGGCCATGAATGAGGATCAAGTTTTAGGCGAGTTACTGAGCATTCCATGGGTCGATGTTGGAACCCCTGAAAGATTGGCCGAACTGAATAAGTAATCATGACGACAACGAACAACTTCCCCAAAGAT
>JAGVCB010000157.1 GCA_020059445.1 Polynucleobacter sp.
ACGGTTGCAACGCAAATCACCCAAGCGGAAGCTATTCATTTAATGAACTTGCTGGCCAGTCAACCATGGCCTTTGAGTGCTTCTTGCTGGCAGGGTGATGGCTCAGGTACGCTTCATCTTCGATTAAATGGTGCCAAAGCAGCCGTTGAATCAGCCATTCAAACCTTTGAGCTTAAATATGGAATGAAGGTGGTTGACGAGGAACAAGCCGCAATTTTTTGGCATGATTTAAAAGAGCAAAAAAATTCTTGGTTCAATGACTCATCTGAATCCCCGCTGTGGCGCTTTGCTGTAGCGCCAACATCTGCCCCGTTGGATTTACCAGGTACAACTTTGATTGAATGGCATGGTGGTCAACGCTGGTGGAGAGGTCAGATTGATGTGGAAAGTGCCAAGAAAATTGCTTTCCAAGCCAATGGTCATGCAAGTATTTTCAGAGCAAGCAATAAAAATCAAGCAATGCTCAGTTCATTGAAAGACAACCCTTTAACAAGCCCGTTGGCAAGCGTTCAAGATCGCCTTGTAAAAGCTTTTGATCCACATGGCGTTTTTGCAACTGGAAGATTGGCCTAATATGCAAACAGAATTAGCTCCTCAATTTATAGGTACTGCCGATGGCACGATGGCTCAAAGCATTTTGAGTAAATGTGTCCATTGTGGTTTCTGTACAGCAACCTGCCCTACCTACCAGCTACTTGGTGATGAATTAGATGGTCCACGTGGACGCATTTATTTGATCAAGCAAATGGCTGAGGGTAAGGAAGCCACTGAAAAGACCAGAGAACACTTGGATCGCTGCCTGACCTGCCGTAACTGCGAAAGCACTTGTCCTAGCGGCGTTGATTATGGTCACCTGATTGATATTGGCCGTAAGTGGGCTGAAGAACAAACCAATCCAAGACCATTCATGGAAAGAATGCTTCGCAAAGCCTTGACCAATGGTTTAACAAATAAGACTCTGTTCGATAATGCAATGCGCATCGGAAGAATTGTGCGCCCTTTGATGCCAGCAGCTATCAAACAAAAAATTCCTCAAGGAAACAATCCTGGCACAAGACCTGCAGCTAACTTGCATAAAACCAAGATGCTGATTTTGGAAGGTTGTGTTCAACCAGGTATGCTTCCCAACATCAATAATGCGAGCTTCAGGGTGATGTCTCACTTGGGCGTTGATGTTCTAGCAGCACCCAAAGCTGGTTGCTGTGGCGCATTGAAATACCATTTAAATGAACAAGAAGCTGGCTTGAATGACATGCGTCGCAACATAGATGCTTGGTGGCCCTATATCCAAGGCACTGCACCAGAATGCCAAGGTGAAAAAGTTCAGGCTATTTTGATGAACGCCTCAGGTTGTGGAGTGACTATCAAGGAATATGGTCACATCCTCAAAGACGATCCTGTGTATGCCAAGAAAGCCCAAGTCATTTCTGATCTATGCAAAGACTTGGTTGAAGTATTACCTCACTACCTTGAAAAGCTTCAAGGCTTGGTTGGTGATCGTGCAAAACAAGAAGGTGTGATTTTCCATCCTCCTTGCACCTTGCAGCACGGCCAGAAAATCAAAGGTCAATTGGAAGCTCTACTTGTTAAGCTAGGTATTGGTATCAACACCTGCCAAGATAGTCATCTTTGCTGCGGCTCAGCTGGCACTTACTCAATTCTGCAAGCAGATCTCTCCAAGCAACTAAAAGAGCAAAAATTAAATAATCTTCAGCAAGCAGTTATTGATCATCAAGCGCAAAGAATTGTTTCTGCCAACGTTGGCTGTATCACTCATTTGCAAAATGAAACAACACCCGTTGAACATTGGATTGAATTGATTGACTCTCTCATTGAGAAGAACATGGGACATGTCAGCACTTCAAAATAATTTAAATGCTATTAAAGAGCGCATCAAGCAAGCGGCCACAGTCTGTGGCCGCTCTGCGCAAGACATCAAGTTACTAGCCGTTTCAAAAACATTCCCAGCGGAGGACGTAAGAGATGCGTTTTCTCTTGGTCAAACATGCTTTGGCGAGAACTATGTGCAAGAGGGTGTTGCCAAAGTGCTAGAACTGAAAGATTTGCGCTCAAACATTGAATGGCACTTTATTGGCCCAATTCAAAGCAATAAATCAAAAGATGTCGCAGAAAATTTTGACTGGGTTCACAGCATTGATCGCATCAAGATTGCTCAACGCTTGAATGATCAGCGACCTTCTCATTTACCGCCACTAGAAGTTTGCGTGCAAGTAAACATCAGCGGAGAGTCATCCAAGAGCGGCATTCAGCCAGATGAGCTTTTAGACATCTGTCAAAAAATATCAGCCATGCCGCACCTTCGTTTACGAGGCCTCATGAGCATTCCGGAACCCACGGATGATGTGAAGTCGCAAAGAAAATCTCATCATCAATTGCGTGAGCTTTTAATCAAGTTACAGCAATCTACTGCTCTTGATCATCAAAAGCTTCAGTTAGATACTTTATCCATGGGCATGTCTTCAGATATTGAAGCGGCCATTGCAGAAGGTAGTACGATGGTGCGTGTTGGCACAGCAATTTTCGGCAAAAGAACTTATTTATGACTTTATTAGCAAATTTAAAAATCGGCTTTATTGGTGGTGGAAACATGGCCAGCGCCTTGATTGGTGGTTTGATCAAGCAAGGAGCTCAGGCAAAAAATATGTTTGTCGCTGATCCATTTGATCAAACGCGCCAGCGCCTTGAAAGAGATCTTTCCATCATCTGCGCCGCTTCAATTGATAAACTGGCTCCGCACATTGAAAGCTGTGATGTTTTGGTGATAGCTGTTAAGCCACAACAATTTAAAGAAGCTGCTTCTGAATTAGCCCTTGTATTGAAGTCATTGACCAACAAACCTCTTTGTTTGAGCGTGGCTGCCGGCATTAAAACAGACGACATGGCCAAGTGGCTCGGCCATCAAAGAATCATTCGAGCTATGCCTAACACTCCTGCTTTGATCAGCGAAGGTATGACTGGCCTATTTGCAGATAGCAACATCAGCGCCGCAGATCAATCACTCGCAAGCTCTATTTGTGAAGCCGTGGGTAAGATTGTTTGGGTCAGTTCTGAAAAGCAAATGGATGACATCACAGCTGTATCTGGCAGTGGTCCAGCCTATGTATTCGCCTTCTTAGAATCTCTTGAGAAAGCTGCCATTGCTCAAGGACTCTCACAAGATCAAGCACGTCTTCTAGCAATCCAAACCTTGCAGGGTGCTGCTAAGCTTGCAGCTCAATCTTCAGAGTCACCAGCCACCCTCAGAGAGCGTGTGACCTCAAAAGGTGGCACTACCTATGCGGCACTGACAGTTCTTGAGCAAGAATCTTGGGCCAACATCATGATGAAAGCGGTTGCTGCCGCCAGTGATCGCAGCGAAGCCATGGGCGAAGAATTCAGTAAGCAGTGATCCATCATCAATTCTCACTAATAGGTAAAGGCAATGGCCAAGAATAAGCACATGCCAAACCAATTGTTTCTTCTGAATGCCAAAAAGCATTTTTCTTTCTGACGATCTTTGATCAATTGGAAGTAATAAATAGCCAGCAAAAAGGCAAATCCTAAAAAGATCCAAAAAATTGCTGGCAAGACCAAAAGCCATCCGATCACAGCAAAGCTCAAAAGGCAGATGCCATAGCAAATACAAATGGCCAACACATCGTGCTGTCCAAATGTAATAGCGGATGTCTTAATCCCCAACTTCACATCATCATCCCTATCAACCATCGCATATGCAGTGTCGTAAGCAATCGCCCAAGCGATGTTTGCAAGTACCAGTAACCATGCATAAGCAGGGATCTCATTTAAAACAGCCGCAAAGGTCATGGGAATACCAAATGAAAAGGCTATACCCAAGATCGCTTGCGGGATAGAAAAAAATCTTTTGGTGAATGGATAAATAATGGCAATAGCGACTGCGGGAAACGAGAGCAGCTTGGTGAATGTGTTTAATGGCAATATCAAGATAAATGCCACAAGCGCAAGAACAGCAGCAACGATCAAAGCTTCTACTGGCTTGACTCGTCCAGCGGTCACAGGTCGATCTTGGGTTCTTAAAACATGCTTATCAAAGTCTCTGTCAGCATAATCATTGATAGCACATCCAGCGCTTCTCATCAAAAAACAACCCAGAATAAAAATAATCAGATGGGATGCTTTTGGCTGACCGGAAGAGGCCAGCCACAAACCCCACAAAGTCGGCCACAAAACCAATAAAGTACCAATGGGTTTATTAAAGCGAATCAGCGCTAAATAATCAGACAACCTTAAAAACATTACAAGAAATCCACCCCTGTCATACCAGATGTTTTAATCGCATCGGCTAAAGCATGCATGGCTTTGGTTCTTGCGTAACTTTTGCGCCAAGCTAAGACCACGCGACGCTTAGGAATCGGATTGGCAAAAGGAATATAACGAATCAAACCATTGCTATTGGCGTCATCAGGAATCGATGTGATGGGCATGATGCTGATACCAATCCCGCCAGCCACCATTTGTCGGATTGTTTCTAAAGAGGAGCCCTCGAATGAACTGATCTCACCATCTTTTTGATTTTTTTGCATGTCAGGACAAATATCCAATACTTGATCTCTGAAGCAATGCCCTTCACCCAAGAGCAATGTTTTTTGAGACTGCAACTCATCATGCTGAATGATTGATAGGGTCTGCCAAGGATGTCCTTGAGGAACAGCTACCATGAAACCTTCTTCGTACAGGGGCAGAACCTCCAGGCCGCTTTGCGGAAACGTATCAGCCATGATGGCAGCATCAATATCACCTTGCTTTAAAAGCTCTAAAAGCTTTGAAGTGAAATTTTCTTGAAGGTACAAAGGCATTTGAGGTAAAAATTGGCGACTCTTAGCAATTAACTTTGGTAACAAATAAGGCGCGATCGTATAGATGGTCCCCAAACGCACAGGACCCGATAAAGGATCTTGACCATGTTGAGCCAGATGCTTGATGACTTGAGCTTCATCCAATACTTTTTGAGCTTGGTGAATAATTGTGTGGCCCAAGGCAGTGATTGCCAGTTCCGAACCTGAACGCTCAAAAATTTGGACATTGAGTTCATCTTCTAACTTTTTGATTGCAACTGATAAGGTTGGCTGAGAAACAAAGCACGCTTCCGCAGCTCGACCAAAGTGGCGCTCTCTTGCAACGGCAACGATATATCTAAGTTCTGTGAGTGTCATACAGAGAGGATATCAAGCTTTTAGGTATTCAGCACGATTACCTAACCAACGCGATAAATGCTGCTGAGCAATTTCTGGATAACTGATCAGTAATTGCTTGGCCAACTCTTGAGTTTTTTCGATCAACCAAGATTCTTTTTGTAAATCGATGAAGCGCAACATAGCATCACCTGACTGCTTTGAGCCCAGCAACTCACCTGGTCCACGCAACGCCAAATCTCGTTCGGCAATCACAAAACCGTCTTGTGTTTCCTTGAGGGTTTGCAAACGCTCTTTTGCCGCCATTGAAAGCTCTTGGCCATACAACAAAATACACACCGACTCTGCTGAGCCTCGCCCAACTCGACCTCTTAACTGATGAAGTTGCGAGTAACCAAATCTTTCAGCATGCTCAATGATCATCAAAGAGGCATTTGGCACATCAACCCCAACTTCAATCACTGTGGTGGCGACTAACACCTTGATATCCCCCGCTGCAAATGCTTGCATCACTGCATTTTTTTCAGCACCCTTTAAGCGGCCATGCACCAAACCAATAGCCACTCCTGGCAAAGCCTCTTGGAGTGCTGCGTGAGTCTCTACCGCCGTTTTCAACTGCAAGACCTCAGACTCTTCAATCAAAGGACAGACCCAATAAACTTGGCGCCCCTTGCTTAACTCAGACACCAGCCCTGAAACCAACTCTTGGCGCCGTTCATTTTTAACTAATTTGGTCACAATGGGAGTTCTGCCCGGTGGCAATTCATTGATGACAGATACCTCTAGGTCAGCATAAAAAGTCATCGCCAAAGTTCTAGGTATCGGCGTTGCAGACATCATCAACTGATGACAATCAACTTCCACATCATCAATTTTTTGTTGCAAACGTAAACGCTGCTTAACTCCAAAGCGATGCTGCTCATCAATCACTGCAAATCCAAGTCTTGCGAACTCAACTCCTTCTTGAATCAATGCGTGCGTACCAATCACCAACTGCGCTTGACCATTCGAGATCAGCTCTTGCGCTTCTCTTTTTTCTTTGGCCTTCAAGGAACCCGTCAACCATGTGATTTTGACGCCCAAAGGCTCAAGCCAATTTTTTAATTTACGATAGTGTTGCTCTGCCAATATTTCTGTGGGGGCCATGATCGCCGCTTGATACCCATGATCAATGCAATGCAATGCGGCTAAAGTTGCCACCACTGTTTTGCCGCTGCCAACATCCCCCTGTAAAAGCCTGTTCATGGGGTAAGGCTGGCCCAAATCTTTCAGAATGCCCAACCATGATTGCTGCTGAGCATTGGTTAATTGAAAAGGTAATTGCTTTAAGAAATTCTTGAGAACACCTCCTTCAATCGCGTCCTGGCTCATGCGCACAGCTTGACGAGCCAAACGTTTTTCACGAGCCTGCAAAAGAGACAGTTGTTGAGCCAGTAACTCTTCAATCTGAACTCGCCTCCAGGCAGGATGATGACGCTCTTGGATAGCTGCCAAGTCATCAGATTTGCCTGGTTGATGCAAGGTATTTAAAGCATCCCATAAACTTGGAATCTCCAAACCCGCAAAAGTGCTAGCCATCACATCTTTGGGTAAAAGATCTTTTAAATGTGACTGCAAATCATCATCTTTGAACGCCTTACTGATCGCCTGACGAATCACGTGCTGACCAACCCCTGCCACGGTTGAATACACCGGTGTTAATGTACTAGGTAAAGGGGCGTCAGGGCTCACTGCTTTAACGCCTGGGTGAACCATCTCGGGGCCATAAAATCCATCCCTGATTTCACCGCGCACCCTCAAGTTAACCCCAAGAGCCATTTGCTTTTGTTGGCTGGGATAAAAGTTCAGCCAACGCAGGAATAACTCATCCCCATGCTCATCCCTGATCACAACCAATAGCTGTCTTCTGGGACGAAACACAACCTCTTGCTTGATCACAACCCCTTGCACTTGAAAGGTCAATCCGCCAAAAGTACCAACAGCCTGCCCAATGGTTGATAATTTGGTTTCGTCCTCATAACGAATCGGTAGATGCAAAACACAGTCCAAGCTGGAATGTAATCCTAGCTTTTCTAATGAGGGTGAACTGGCTTTTTTGGTCATTGATAAAATCTTTATATTCCCATGGTACAGCGATGCGTCTTTCAGACTTTAATTACAACCTGCCGCCTGAGTTAATTGCTCAACATCCACTACCGAATAGAACGGCTAGCAGATTACTCGTCTTGGAAAATCATGCTGCAGACGTTGTCATCAAAGATCAACAATTCACTGATTTGATCGACTTATTAAATCCCAATGACTTATTGGTATTCAATGATACAAAAGTTATTCCAGCTCGTTTGTTTGGTAAAAAAGAATCTGGCGGCGCCGTTGAAGTTTTCCTAGAAAGAATCACTGGTGAAACCACAGCAGTTGCACAAATCAGAGCATCAAAATCACCAAAACCTGGAAACAAAATTGTCTTAGGTAATGATGAAGAGCCTTTTGAAATAGAAATCCTGGGCCGTCCTGATGATTCAGATAATCGCTTCTATGAAATTAAATTCTCGTCACCCTGTTTAGCTTTACTAGAAAAACATGGGCAACTGCCACTGCCACCCTACATCACCCATCAAGCCAATGATGATGATTTGGAGCGCTACCAAACAGTTGTGGCCAAGAACCCTGGTGCCGTGGCTGCCCCAACAGCAGGCCTGCATTTCGATCAAGCTACCTTAGATAAGATCATGGCCAAAGGAATCAAGTACACCACTCTGACCCTTCACGTAGGCGCGGGAACATTCACGCCCGTGAGAACAGAAGATTTGTCTGAACACAAAATGCACAGTGAATGGTTTTCAATTCCCACAGAAACTCAAGAGCTCATCAAAAAAACCAAGTTGGCTGGCGGTAAAGTGATTGCCGTAGGCACCACCAGCCTCAGAGCACTTGAGTCATCAGCTGCTTTTAATATTCAAGAGGGTGAAACGAAGTTATTCATCACCCCTGGATATGAATTCAAAGTGATTGATCAACTGATTACCAACTTCCATTTACCCTGCTCGACTTTACTCATGTTAGTCAGTGCTTTTGCTGGGGTAGAGCCCATCAGAAAAGCTTACGATCATGCCATTCAACAACAATATCGCTTCTTCAG
>JAGVCB010000008.1 GCA_020059445.1 Polynucleobacter sp.
GTAGAGCGCAGCGCCTGCATTCAAGCAAACAATGTCTTGCGCAGGGCCTGGCTCGTTGGCTAAAACACCCAATAGAATTTTTTTGGATTCTGTCGCATCCGCTACTTTGAATGTGTTGGTTTTGCAAACGGTCAGACCAAAGTCCTGAGGTTTGATTTCATATTCTTTGATCTGACCATCTTTGAGCTCTCCCACCATGGTCGGTGCTTCTAAAGATATTTCATCTAAACCATCTTTGCCATAAACCACTAGAGCGTGTTTCATGCCTAGTTGTTGTAGAACTCTGATTTGTACCCCCACCAAATCTGGATGAAAAACACCCATCAACATGTGTGCAGCATTGGCTGGATTGGTGAGAGGGCCCAAAATATTAAAAATGGTACGAACACCCATTTCTTTGCGAACAGGTGCCACGTTTTTCATGGCAGGGTGATGGTTAGGAGCAAACATGAAACCAATGCCGCAACTGTTCAATGATTGAGCGACCTGAGGGGCTTGTAATGTGATTTGAACGCCCAATGCTTCAAGGACATCAGCTGCACCTGATTTGCTGCTCACACTGCGATTACCGTGCTTGGCCACTTTTGCGCCTGCACCGGCGGCAACAAACATCGCAGTGGTAGAAATATTAAAAGTGTGTGCACCATCACCACCTGTGCCCACAATGTCCACAAAATGACTGTTATCAGTCACAGATACCTTGGTCGCGAATTCGCGCATCACCATGGCGGCTGCTGTGATTTCACCAATGGTTTCTTTTTTTGTTCGCAAGCCCGTCAAGATCGCAGCAGTGAGCATCGGTGACAACTCACCAGACATGATCGAGCGCATGATGTGCATCATGTCATCGTGTTTAATTTCTTGATGCTCAATGCAGCTGAGTAATGCTTCTTGTGGAGTGATGGCCATATATTTAATTCAGAGAGATTGTTTGGGCGTTTGCTTAGACGTTTGCTTAGGCGATTGTTTACGTGACTGTTGCTTTTGTTGTTTTGAGAAAGTTGTTCAATAACTCATGACCATACTCAGACAAAATAGATTCTGGATGGAATTGAACACCTTCCACTGCAAATTTCTTGTGACGCACTCCCATGATTTCGCCATCATCTGTCCATGCGGTGATTTCTAAATCAGCTGGCAAACTTTCTTTTTCGATTGCTAGTGAGTGGTAGCGCGTCACTGTGAAATCTTTTGGTAAATCTTTGAACACACCCGTTTGATGGGTGTGGACCGTGTCCGTTTTGCCATGCATCACTCGTTTTGCGCGGATCACTTTGCCACCAAAGGCTTCACCAATGGCTTGATGACCTAAGCAAACACCCAATAGAGGTACTTTGCCCGCAAAGTGTTGCAGCGCTGCTACTGAGATGCCGGCTTCTTTAGGGCTGCATGGGCCTGGGGAAATACAAATATGATCCGGCTTGAGAGCTTCAATTTCAGAGATGGTGATTTCGTCATTGCGAAACACCCGCACTTCTGCACCTAATTCACCAAAGTATTGAACCAGGTTATAGGTGAAGGAGTCGTAGTTATCAATCATGATCAGCATGAAGACCTCCTTGAACCATTTCTACTGCGCGCAGTACTGCACGTGCTTTTGCTTCTGTTTCTTTCCATTCGGATTCCGGATCTGAGTCAGCCACTACGCCCGCACCTGCTTGTGCATGCACCATGCCATCTTTGATGACTCCTGTGCGAATCACAATCGCCACATCCATGTCACCTGAGAAAGACAGGTAGCCAGCAGCGCCGCCATAGACACCGCGTTTAACAATTTCCATTTCATCGATGATTTCCATCGCACGAATTTTTGGTGCGCCTGACAAGGTGCCGGCTGGGAATGTGGCTTTTAAGACATCCATGTTGCTGGCGTCATTCAAAAGCTCACCTTCTACAGAGCTCACAATATGTTGAACATGAGAGTACTTTTCAATCACCATGCGATCCGTGACTTTCACGGTGCCATTTTTGGCAATTCTGCCCACATCGTTGCGCGCTAAATCGATCAGCATCACGTGTTCCGCGATTTCTTTTGGATCTGCCAAAAGTTCTTTGGCTAATTGCGCATCTTGCTCTGGATTGCTGCCACGAGGTCGGGTTCCTGCAATTGGTCGAACAATCACAAAACGTTTTTCGTGACCGTCCACAGCTCTCTTTTCTTGGCGCACCAGAATTTCTGGAGAAGAGCCAACAATTTGATGGTCACCAAAGTCATACAAGTACATGTAAGGCGATGGGTTCAGTGAGCGAAGAGCGCGGTACAAAGACAAAGGAGAGTCACTGTATGGTTGGCTGATTCTTTGACCAATCACCACTTGCATACAGTCGCCAGCCAAAATGTATTCTTTGGTGCGTTTCACCGCATCCATGAAATCTGCTTTACTGAAGCGACGAATAGCTTCAGTTTTTGAAGAAGCACTGTTACTTGGTTTTATAACTGGTGCGTCTAGGCTGGCCAGTAATTCTTTTAATCTTTTTTGAGCTGCGTCATAAGATGTGGGCTCTTGAGGGTTGGCGTACACAATCAAATACAACTTACCTGCCAAGTTATCAATGACAGCCAACTCTTCTGTTAGCATCAACTGAATATCAGGCGTATTGATTTCATCTGGCAGAGAGTTTTTGGCTAAGCGAGGTTCGATATAACGAATCGTGTCGTAACCAAAGTAACCAGCCAGGCCACCGCAAAATCTTGGTAGTCCATCTTGAAGAAATACTTTGAAGCGGGCATGGTAGCTGGCAATAAAGTCCAATGGATTGCCATGATCAGTTTCAATCACTTTGTCATCTGTGATGACTTGAGTGACTGTGTTGTTCGGACCGCCGGTGACCTTGATGAGAGTCTTGGCTTGTAAGCCAATGATTGAATAGCGA
>JAGVCB010000084.1 GCA_020059445.1 Polynucleobacter sp.
ACGCTTCTGGGAAGATTAAAACCGAGATCTATAACTTAGCTTTAGCTAGATCAAATGAAGAAATTCACAACCTTGAGGTGAAGATAGCTAATCTCCAACTTCAACTTAAGGGGGGTAATGAAAGTCAAAAATGGGTTAATTGGTTGAAGGATTTTGGTCAGTCCTTAGATCGTAAAAAAGAGCTAAGTGACGAAGAAAAGAAACAATATTTAACTGGATTAATAGAAGTAATTAAGGTTAAATACGACGAGAAAAAGAACCAACACGAGCTTTCGATTCAGTTCCAGTTACCTATTGTTGGTGACGGAATTCAATGGAAAAACCAAGCTAACAAGAAAGAGGGTTACAAGATTAAGAAGGGTAAACAGGTCACCTCAGTGACAGTCCAAAAAAAAGATCCACGATGGTCAAAAACTACATCCAAAGTGACCCCCCAACGAAAACAGTCGGTGACGGTGGAGTGAAGCCAACCATTGTCTTAGATACCAACATTCTTTTAGATGTGTTGGTATTTGATGATGAAAGAGCTCACCCTTTGCGAGCAGCTCTTGATGCTGATCAGCTAGATGCAGTTGCCACTGAAAAAACTTTTGCAGAATTCTTAGATGTGATTGGGCGAGAGCAATTTTCTTTGAATAAAGATCAGCAAGATCTCATCAGTGAGCAATGGAAAAAATGGGCTCGCATCATTTCTGATGATGAGCTTTGCCAAGCGCCCTGGAAATGTAAAGATCGCGATGATCAAGTATTCATTAATTTGGCCTACAGTCTCAGGCCATCTGCTTTAATTAGTAAAGATAAACAAGTCTTAAAAATCGCTAAACGCGCTATCAAAGAAAAAGTCACCATCACATCCGACCACCTCATCGGCATGACTCTTTAAGAGCAAATCCCTTAAATCAAACGCGGGTTTTTAATCAACTTTAACTCTTGATTTATCAAGATAATCGCTCCGCCCTAGGGTAAATACCAGTTAGTTTTACCGTTACTTTTAGTGATTTTTCTTAATAATTCCTTACAATCGACATGTTGATTTGCTTCTTTTACGGCAACAACCATATAGGAGATATTTATGAAGAAAAGTATTCGTCATGCCATGTTGGCAGTAGGTATTATCGCTGGCAGTCTTTCTGCTGGCGCACAAGCAGCATTCCCGGCTGATAAGCCGGTAACCATGGTGGTTCCATTTGCCGCTGGTGGTCCAACTGATAAAGTTGCCCGTGAAATCGCTCTAGCAATGAGCAAAACGTTGAAGCAGCAAGTAATCATTGATAATTCACCAGGCGCTGGTGGCACGCTTGCAGCTAAAAAAGTAATGAATGCACCTAAGGATGGTTATACCGTGTTGATTCATCACATTGGTATGTCAACAGCCCCAGCTTTGTACAAAAAACTGGGTTTCGATCCATTGACAGATTTTGAGCATTTAGGTCAAGTGGCTGATGTGCCAATGGTCATGGTAGCTAACAAAGATTTGCCACCTAAAAACTTGAATGAATTAGTGGCTTACATCAAAGCAAACGGCGCTAAGATTAACTATGCAAATGCTGGTATTGGTTCAGCCAGTCACTTGTGCGGTTTGTTGTTCATGAGCGCTGTAAAGCAAGATATGACAACAGTGCCATACAAAGGAACCGCTCCTGCGTTGACAGATATGATGGGTGGTCAAGTTCAGTTGATGTGTGACCAAACAACTAATTTGGCAGGTCAATTGAAGGCTGGCTCAGTCAAGGCTTACGGCGCAACATCGATGCAACGTGTGGCTGCATTCAAAGACATTCCAACTTTGAATGAACAAGGCTTGAAGAACTTTGAAGTGAACGTTTGGCATGCTGTTTATGCACCAAAGGGAACTCCTAAGGCTGCAACTGACAAGCTATCTGCAGCTCTTCAAGCAGGTATTAACGATGCAGGCTATAAAGCAAAGATGGCTGACTTGGGTGCAAGCGTTCCTAATGCAAAGAATGCAAGCCCAGCAGGTCACAAAGCTCATTTGAAAGCTCAAATTGATGTGTGGACACCGCTTATCAAGAAGGCTGGCGTTTACGCTGATTAATTATTTAATCTAATTAAATAACTGCAATAAAAGTTTGGCCCCATCTGCCATTGGTAGATGGGGCCAAATTGTTTAGTGTTGCTAGCTATTTGGTTTTTAATTTTGAGCGTTCCTCAAGAAGCACCCAAACGGATTCTTTTTCTTCTTGATCAAGGCTTGACCATGAGGCAATTTCATCAAGTGTTCGATGACAACCTAGGCAGTAACGATCTTGATCATCCATGGTGCACAAATTGATACAAGGCGACTCAGGACGCTTCAGAGGTTGTGGATTATTCACTTTTAGGATAGTTTTTCTGTAGGATTGCTTGGTAACGGTCATTCAACTCATTGCCATTTTTGATACTGATGCCAAGATCTCGTACCCGCCCATCTTTTAAATCATAGATCCACCCGTGCACTGTGACTTCCTGTTTTTTGGCCCAGGCATCTTGAACACTCGTGGTTTGGCAAACATTCATCACTTGCTCAATCACATTCAATTCACATAACTTATCAAATTGATCGGATTCTCTCAAAACTTGGCCTAAATATTTTCCATGTTTATCTTGAACATCTTGCACGTGTCTGATCCAGTTATCGGCTAAGCCAACTCTGGTTTTTGTTTGTGCAGCTTTTACACCTGAACAACCATAATGACCAACCACAATGATGTGTTTGACTTTGATTTGATCGACGGCAAACTGAATGACTGAAAGTGCGTTGAGATCTGTGTGAACCACCACGTTGGCAATGTTGCGATGAACGAACACTTCGCCCGGCGCAAGCCCTGTGATTTGATTTGCAGGAACACGAGAATCTGAGCAGCCAATCCACAAATATTCAGGCGCTTGTTGATGCACAAGTCTGCTAAAGTAATCAGGATCACTTTTGGTAACCGAGTCAACCCACTCTTTATTGTTCTCAAGAAGTTTGCTAAGAATATAAGGATTATTTGATGTAATCATGTGCTTCATTTTCGGTGTTAATTGAACATCATTAGGTGTCACGAGTTTTATATGATGCTGAGACGCCGATGTTGATAAATGAATATTACAGGTAGTTGAAGAGTGCGCCGTAAAAACCTTATAAATTAATATGCAAAAAATTATTTATCCGTTTGATGATCACATGCCTAAGACTGGTGTGGCCCAGATAATTCATGCTGATTTGAAGTGGGTGCGCATGCCTTTGCCTTTTGCTTTAGATCATATTAATTTATGGTTAATCAGAGATTGCTTTGAGGGCAGGGATGGTTGGACTTTGGTTGATTGCGGAGTATCTAATGAGGCAAGCAAAGATGCTTGGCTGAGTATTTTTAATACAGAGCTAGAGAATTTACCTATCGTCAGAATCATTGTGACCCACATGCATCCAGATCATATTGGTCTCGCGTCTTGGTTGTCTGAAAGATGGTCGGCACCTTTGTGGATGACGATGACAGATTATGTTTTAGCCAAATGGCTATCTGATCCAAGAGGCTCTGAGCTTGGTTCGGTAGCTGGTGGCGGGGGTGCTGCCGATCATTTTGCGCGTCATGGATTAGCCAATGAAGAGGACTTGATAAAAATCAGAGCCAGGGCCAATTATTTCAGCAACATGGTCCCTTCAGTGCCACCAAGATTTAGAAGAATCATGGATCAAGAGTTGATTCAAATTGGTGAGAAGGCTTGGCAAGTATTGGTGGGCTATGGGCATGCTCCCGAGCATGCATGTTTGTGGTGCCATGAAACTCAGACATTGATTTCTGGAGATATGGTTTTGCCGCGCATTTCAACAAATGTCAGTGTTTTTGATACCGAGCCTGATGCTGATCCACTGGGTCTTTATTTGGACTCACTGACTTCTTTAAAGCAATTGCCAGAGGATATTTTGGTTTTGCCGTCCCATGGAAAGCCATTTAGAGGGCTTCATGTGCGCATTGAGCAATTGCATGCTCATCATCAGGATCGATTGGCGGACACTTTGGCAGCCTGTAAGAGCGCCCCTCAAAGTGCCAGAGATTTAGTCCCGGTTTTATTTAAACGGGATTTAGATTTGCATCAGTTGACCTTTGCAATGGGGGAGGCCATCGCCCACCTTAATCACCTTTGGTGCGGCGGGTACTTGAGGCGCGAGGTTTGCTCTGACGGGGTTTTGCGGTTTTCTTGCCCGTAAAGTTGCCTGAAGCCATTTCTGTGGCCATATCAGAGGCTGCTTGAGTGGCTTGGCTGGCAGCCTTTTGGGCTGCCTTGGTGGCCTCCGCTAGGGCTTCTGGGGTCATTGCAGCACTGAAGCTCTTTAATGCCGCCAATGTGGCTCTTTGAACTTCCAATCCCTGAATGGTGCTGCGCAAGACATTCATGTTCAGTTGTAGCCAGTTTTCAACGCTTTTGAGGTCCTGAATTCGCTTATCCAACTCTTCAATGTCCAAGGTTGGCATGCCGGCACCACCCCCAATTCCAGCGCCAAAACCTGACATATCGCCCGGAGTCGGTGAATTACCCCACATGGTTTTGAACATTTCTAGACTTTGATTGAAATCTGGCATGGCTCCGAACATTTTGACCCCCAAATAAAAAAGTTAATGTAATCAGATAAATATACGTAATACCGATAAAATATAGGTTTAATCAATTTGTCGCAATCATTTGTGACCAAATAAGAGTTTTACTTATGCTTTATACCCGCGGTGCAAATTTGCCTCAATTATTAAAAGACCGTATTTTGGTCTTGGATGGTGCTATGGGCACCATGATTCAGCAATGCAAATTAAATGAACAGCAATACCGTGGTTTGCCAGAATCTACGCGTTTTGAAAATCATGCGATTGATTTAAAAGGTAATAATGAGTTGCTTAATATCACGCACCCAGAAATTATTTTGGATATTCATCGTCAGTATTTGGCAGCTGGTGCAGATTTGATTGAAACAAATACATTTGGCGCAACCACGATTGCCCAGGATGACTACAAAATGCCTGAGTTGGCCAGAGAGATGAATTTGACTGCGGCCAAACTAGCAAAGCAAGCTTGCGATGAATTTTCAACACCAGATAAACCAAGATTTGTTGCTGGCGC
>JAGVCB010000134.1 GCA_020059445.1 Polynucleobacter sp.
CTAGAACTCACGCTCAACCTATCTTCTAGCCAAGCACCCTTCGCCTGGAAATGCCTATTACTAGCTGCTAACGCTGGACACACCCGTGCCAGATGGCTGATTGCACAAGCCACCTCGCAATTTGCGCCTCAAACAAATCAAATATCTGAAACCCCCATCACCGCATTGGCATTTGCACAAATGTCTGAAAAAAATTGGAGTGATGCCGGTGGTCTTGAGTCATTTCGTTTAATGGCGCACAGATATTTAGAAGAACTTGCTGATCTATCTTCGTTCAATGAACAAGCATCTGCTAAAAAATTACTCGCCCAATGTTTGCAAGATGGCCGCTTAGGCACATTAGATATTGATCGCTCAAAAAAGATCATTGCTTCTTTGGCTACTCAATCCAATGATCTTGGATTGAGTAGCTTATTGTCTTTGGGCTTCTCTTTCAGTCAAGGTGTTGATGCCAGCTTGGTACCCGCACTGAAGATGCATCTACCGAGCCTACTAAATAGTAAGAAACATCTTCAAGAACATCTACCGATTTACTGGGCAGCATGGCAACAACTACAAAACGTGGATGCTTTAGAAATTGCCGCGGAGTTAGGTCACGTTCCGGCACAACTGGCACTTGGACTGCGTCTTGCTAAATTAGACACAAGTGCTGATGAAGCCATCAATACAAAATCAGAAAAAGAAAAAACTAACAAAGAAGACAACAAAAAAGGTTTGGACACAGATACAGAGTCCAAAACCAACTCTGGTAACGCACGCTTAAAGCGTGCCGTGTATTGGCTCAAACTTGCTGCCAACCATGGTGAGCAAGAAGCTTGGTATGCACTTGGTCTGATCAATCGCATGCCTCAATACTCTGGTTACAGCGCCGAAGACAGTGATTTGTTTTTTGATAAAGCCGCTGACTTAGGACATCCTCAAGCTCAATACCGCAAAGGTGCAGCACTCTGGCGTAAACGCGCTCAACTCACAGAAGAAGTTGAAGGTCTTCAAGCTTCGTACTGGGTATGGCATGCCTCACAGCAAGGTGTCACAGAAGCTCAAGAACTACTTTCTAAAATCATGGAAAGCCATGCCGATCCCAAGAAAAATGATTGGCATCAATTAGCAAGCGCTGTTGCTCAAGCCATGACTGAAAGCTCTCACCGCTTCACCGGAGAAATACTCCTCATGTGTCACAGAGTGATTGTGGCAAACCAATTAAATTTATCAAAAGCAGAATTACTTCTAACTAATGTTGCAGCGATTCAGCACGAACATGGTGCAGTGGTTGATATACGAGCAGAACTACCTCGCTCAACACCTAGACTTATTCTGATTGAAACACTCGAACAACGCAAAGCATTGATGATGGCCAGCAAAGCATTTGCAAATGCTGAACTCAGCAACAGTTTGGACGAAGGTAATTTAAGACAGCGACGTTATCGCTTAGAAAAACTCATGGAAATGGTGCAAGTTAAATAATCATTTAATTTGCACCATTCATTTCTTTACTCTAATTGATTTTTAGAATTAGCTTTTAGAAAAAACTTGTTTAGCCGATTAATTGCTGGAATTGTTTTTTAGATGACCAATCAAATTAGTCATCTAGCAAGTTAGCTAGCTACCGTTGCTTCAGCTTCTTCATCGGCAGGATCCAACTTCTTCTCATAGAACCTGGCCACAAAAATACCCAGTTCATACAAGATGCAAAGAGGAACAGCCAACAACAGCTGTGACAACACATCTGGTGGCGTCACGATCGCAGCAATCACAAAGGCGCCCACGATCACGTAAGGACGGATCTCTTTGAGCTTACTGATTCTGACCATGCCAAGCTTCACTAATACCACCACGACTACCGGCACCTCAAAGGTCAAACCAAATGCCAAGAACGTGGTCATCGCAAAACTTAAATACTTGTCAATGTCAGTGGCCATATCAGCACCCAAAGGGGCGTTGTAATGCGCCATGAACTGAAACACAGTTGGAAAAACCAAGAAATAAGCAAACGCCATACCAGCGATGAATAACAAATAACTGCTAGATACGATTGGAAGAATCAATTGACGTTCATGTTTATATAAGCCTGGAGCAATGAAAGCCCATAACTGGTACATGATCACAGGCAATGCGCCCAAGAAGGCTACCAACATCGTGACTTTCATCGGCACGAAGAATGAACCAGTAACATCTGTCACGATCATCTTGCCACCGCTTGGCAATGCATCGAGCAATGGCCTAGAAAATATGTGGAAAATATCCGGTGCCCAATACACCAAAGACAAAAACACCAACAACAAAGCACCCACCGCTTTGATCAAGCGGTCACGTAACTCAAATAAATGAGACAAGAATGTTTCTTGGATTCCGTCTTCTTTATCGGTTTCTGGTGTTTGATTTTGTGACATGGTTTAGGTGCTTATATTGATACTTAGATAATTAGGTATTAGTGCAATTAAAAATATTAAAAAAATGATTTCGGTGTTTTTTGCTGACTAGCAGCACGACGAAAACGTTTCACTCTGGCAGCACCTGACTGAATCTTGGTCTTCACACCAGTATTGCGCTTGTACCACTGAGGCATCGCTGTTTTCTTTACAC